>CAZKWG010000555.1:0-2166 GCA_964556105.1 uncultured Enterobacterales bacterium
ACTTCGCGGGGTGGGAGGAGGCTGAGGCCGTCGATGTGGCTGGAAATGAGGCGGTCCGATAGGTCAGGTCGAGCAAGGAGGTCCAGATTCCTGATCCGCAGCCCGATCCTGTCAATCCGCTGCCGCTCGACCAGGGGTCGCAGGCGCTGAGGCCGCGCGCGCGCCTCATCCGCGCCATCGGCGACGAGCTGATCAGCGGCGAGACCGTCGCCATCCAAGAGCTCGTCAAGAACGCCTACGACGCCGACGCCTCCGCGGTGCTGGTGCGCTTCGTCCCTCCGCTGGAGGCGGGGCAGGGCAGCGTCCAGATCATCGACAACGGGCACGGCATGACCCTGGAGACGCTCCGCGGCGCCTGGATGGAGCCCGCCACCGAGTGGAAGCGCAGCCGCCCCCGGAGCGAGCGTTACGGTCGGCGAGTGCTCGGCGAGAAGGGCCTCGGGCGCTTCGCGGCCGCCCGCATCGCGGATCACTTCTACGTCACCAGCCGTCGCCCCGGCGAGGCGTGGGAGTCGCGGGTGCTCCTGGACTGGAGCGAGTTCGATACCCCGGATCGGTACCTGGATGAGATCGAGGTGCAGTGGGAGGTCACGCACCCCAAGGAGATCCTGCCGGGCGGACCCATCGAGGAGCTGCTGCGGCGCGTGGGCCTGCTGGACGGTCAGGAATTTTCGAGCGGCACCCTGCTCAGCCTGGAGAAGCTCCGGCGGGACTGGTCTACCGACGATCTCCGCGCTGTGCAGCGCGCCCTGTCGCGGATGGTGTCGCCATTCTCGGGGGAGGTCTCCGACAGTTTCGCGATCTACCTTCAGGCTCCTCCCGAGCACAGCGAGTTCAGCGGTCACGTGCGTCCGCCCGATGTGTTCAGCCAGCCCGAGTACATCATCCAGGGTGAGGTGGCCGCGGACGGATCCTGCACCCTGGAGGCCGGGCGGCCGGGTGCGTTGAAGCCGATCGCAAAGCGCTTCATCCTAAAGGGCGAGCGCGCGCCACAGTGCGGTCCCTTCGAGGTCAAGCTTCGGGCCTGGAGCCGCGACGATCGCACCCTCAAGCTGCTCGCAGCCCAGATGGAGACCAGCGTCCGGGACATCCGCCAGGATCTCGACGCCATCACCGGTGTGTACCTGTACCGGGACGGCTTCCGCATCCTCCCCTACGGTGAGCCGGGCACCGACTGGCTCGGTCTCGACCTGCGGCGCGTCCAGAACCCGAAGATGCGCTTCTCGAACAACCAGTTGAGCTGGCACGTCTTCATCGCTCGCGACCGGAACCCGCTGCTGGTGGATCAGTCCAACCGCGAGGGACTCTTCGACAACCAGGCGAGTCGTGATCTGCGCGAGCTGCTCATTCACGTCATCACCGAGCTGGAGAACATCCGCGACGATGACCGGCCCAAGCCGGACAAGGTGGCGGCAAAGCAGGTAGGGTTGTTCGAAGGCTTCGATCTCTCGTCTGTGCGTGACGCCGTCAAGACGCGCTATCCGGCTGATCGAGAGATGCTCAAGATCGTCGACGACAGCCAGCGTCAGCTCGACGAGAAGGTCGAGCGCGTCAAGACCGTGCTAAGTCGCTACCAGCGGCTCTCGACCTTGGGGTCGCTGGTGGACATGGTGCTGCACGAAGGTAGGCAGCCTGTGTTCAACATCCGGCAGGATGCGGACGACCTTCGCGCGCGATTGGAGCGGGCGACGCCTGAGATGCTGCCGCACCTCGTTCAAGGCATCCTCTCGGGTCTGGAGCAGATCGACAAGAGCGCCGATCTCCTCTCGGCTATCTTCAAGCGCCTCGATCCCTTCAGCGGTCGCCAGCGAGGCCGCCCTCGGGATGTCGTGTTGGAGGAGGTGATCCGGGATGGTGTGGCGCTCGTCGAGACGACTCGCCGGGAGGTGGGCGCGGAGATCACGCTTCCGACCTCGAACACCGTCGTGCGCGTTGACCCCGCTGACATGCAGACGGTCATCCGCAACCTCATCGAGAACAGCCTGCACTGGCTGCGACAGGTGCCCCGCGACCGTCGCGCCGTTCGCATCGACGTACACCGGCCGCAGAACGGGAACGTCGAGATCGAGGTGTCGGATTCCGGCCCTGGCGTCCCGGAAGGCGACCGGGACCGCATCTGGGACGCCTACTTCACCCGGAAGCCAGACGGCACGGGGCTCGGGCTGG
>CAZKWG010000555.1:2176-5702 GCA_964556105.1 uncultured Enterobacterales bacterium
ATCGCCGGCGATATCGTCAAGGACGTCTATGACGGCCAGCTTGATCTCGTGGAGGAAGGTGCCCTTCCGGGCGCTACCTTCCGGATCACTCTTCGAAAGAGGGTCGGATGATGGACAGCCTTCGCCTGCTCGTGGTCGAGGATGACCGCGCCGTGTTCGACCGCATGGCGCGCAGCCTAAGCAACCACCTCGGGGAGAGCGTGCAGATCGATGGTGAGCTCGACTTCGACAACGCGCTGAATCGTCTTGAACGTGAGCACTACGATGTCGTTGTGCTGGATGTGCGCCGGGGCGATCCTGACCGGCCGCCGGTTGATGAGGGCCCCGAGGCTGGGCGCGTCTGCTTCGAGGCCATCCGTCAGCGACGCTTCATTCCCATCATCTTTCATACGGGCCTGCCGGGCGCGGTGATGGATCTGACCTCGTCGCTCGTGCGGGTCGTGCCCAAAGACAGCTCGCCACGGAAGCTGCCCGAGACCGTCAAGGAGGTGCTGGACTCCGGCCTCCCGCGCATCGCCCGGGGCGTCCTGCGACACGTCGAGAAGGTCCAGCGCGACTACATGTGGGACTTCGTGGCCCAGCACTGGGAGCGGCTCAGCGGTGAGGACGTGCGCGATCTCGCGCATCTCATCGCCAGGCGCCTCGCGCTCTCCTTCGACGCGGCGGCTGTCCTGGAGCTGCTCGCCAGTCTGCCGGGGCCGGGCACAGGCGGGACGATCACCGCGAAGGAAGGGCCTTCTGAGAGCGACAAGCTCCACCCGGTCCGCATGTACGTCATGCCGCCGCTCCAGCCGCACGCCCACAACATGGGTGACCTCTACATGGGCGAGGGTGACCTGGAGGGCATCTGGGTGCTGCTCACACCGAGCTGTGACCTTGCGAGCGAGGGCGGGCGAAAGCCGAAGGTAGCGGAGGCTGCGCTCGCCCGGTGTTTTCCCCTCGTGGAGCAGTCAGAATACAAAGAGTGGAAAGAGTCTGGCAGCAACAAGAAGAAGGAGCGCCTCGAAGCATTGCTCAGCAACAACCGTCGTGACGCGCAGACCGCCCGCTATTTCTTCTTGCCTGGCGTCTTCGACCTGCCAGATCTCGTCGCGGATCTCGCGACGCTGAGGAGCGTTCCCCTGGAGCGCCTCAGGACCATGGAGCACATGGCCAGCCTGGACGCGCCGTTCGCAGCCGCGCTGCTGACCAGCTTTCAGCGGTACTTCGGTCGGTTTGGGACCGCGGATCTGGATGTCGAGGCGGTGATCTCGAAGTTGTAGGTGCGCAGATTGTGGTCAGCAGGCTGTTGGTCCGGGGCGTGCCGCTCAGGCGCGCGCTTGCACCTCGATCCGCATCCCGGGCGTCAGCATCGTGGTGGGGGTGGTGTCTGGTAGCAGGAGAAAGATGTTCCTTCGGCCGGACAGGGCCGCGGCGACCTCTACGCTGAGCACGCGGACGTGCTCGCCTTGAACGACGGCCTCGCCCTCAGCCAGCCCCCGGATCTGGTCCGTCGTCCAGTCCAACAAATCGGCGTCTGTGCCGCAGGCGATGGTTCCCTTCCCCGGCCGTTCGAGGGTCTCGACGATGGAAAACGTAGCTTTCATACCAATCAAACTGCAGTCGCGCCATAGGCCCACGACGGCGGGCGCTGAACACCAACCTTGTCTGTGCGCACACCCAGGGCGGGCTCGACAGCGCGGGCGATATCGTCGAGCGTCGCCTCGTCGGCGGTGCTGAGGCGCACACCAACCGGCTCGCCCGGGATCTGCGAGATCACGACTCGCGCGCCGGTACGCTCGCCGCACCATTGGTACTCGTCTGCGAACCAGCAGGGCTCGAAGCCCAGCCCGCGCAAAACCTGTGGTGCGAGCGAGCGATCCGACAGCTCGCGGCCACCCCAGACCCGTTGATGGGGCAACGCTCGGAGGGCATGGACGGTGAACGCATGCTGCATCAACAGGTTCAGCAGAGAGCCCGCGATCGGAGCTAGCACCTCGACATCCGCGGCTACCACGCGAGGCTCAGCCCCTCCGATCTCCTCCAGGCAGAGCGTCGCGCCCGGGAAGACACCCTGTCCGATGATGATGCAGGAGCGCAGCAGATCCTGGTACATGTCGTCCTGGATGAGCTCGGCGGTCAGCTCGTAGACGATGTCGAACTCCGTCCGAGCAAAGCCTGTGAAGTGAGCGCCTCCGGGGTTGGCGCCCATCGTGAGCAGGAACTCGCGGTAGCTCGCTGGCAGCGCGCGGCCGTAGAGCTCGGCCAGGCGATCTACGTCCTGCACGGAAACGCCCTGGACCCTCTGGCGAAACGTAGGGTCGAACTGCGCGATGTAGTCGAAGAAGGGGGTGAGTATCTGATTGACCTTGCGGTGGAGGGCTCACAGTTTGAGTTGACCGGGAGCGGTCATGAAGCGTTCCGAGTGCTGGAGGCACGAGTAACACGGATCCATGAAGCTGCCAGATCCAAGCCCGGTTCCTGGCGCAGGCCAGGGGTTGTTCTGGCCATACCACATGGTCGCCTGGTTGGTCACCGGCGTGCTTTCTTCCTTGGACAGGAACACCTTCGGCTCGGCGCAGTGCTGGCCGCCGTTGAAGTTGTCTCCGGCCGGCGTGCCCACAAATTCATCCCGCCTGAACGGTACGGCATCCTCAGCCCAGCGGAACCCATCGGGCAGCGCTACCTTCTGGCGAATCGCCGCGACCTTTTTCGCGCCACCAGAGACGCCGACGACGATGGTCCAGTCCGCGAGTTGGGCTGTCTGCACCGCCGCGCCTGCGCCGCGGGAGATGCCCGCCTCGCTCATCAGCCCATGGACCTGTCGCGCCGCCGCCACGGTCTCCGCGTTCGGCGCGGGGAAGTGTCCGAGGTGGTTTTGGAGCGTGCCGTCCTTCGCCATCTGCTCGTAGGTGTCGAGGATTCCCTTGCGGATCGCAGACTCACGCTGTGCCAGCTCGACCATACGCGGATCCGGATGGCCCTCGGCGGCGATGCGCGCGAGGTCGGCGTCCGCCATCTTCGCCGCGTCGTTGCGGAGCTTCAGCTCGGCCCGAGCAGCGGCGGCTTCAGGGTCCTTGGAGGTCGCCTTCTTCCAGATCTCGTCGTCGTTGGCGGTCAATGGGTCGAAGCTGGTCGTGGGCGCGGGCTTCGACTCGGGCTCGCGCGCAGGCTCGGTCGTGCGCTCCGGTGCGTCATCTGCGTGTGTGGTGAGCTGCTGCGTGTCGTCGGCGTGGGTCGCCAGCGGCTCAGGCGCATCCGCCTGGGCGAGCTTCGTGGCGTCGTCGGCCTTGCTGAGGTCTGCGGCCTCCCCGACGTGGGCGACGCCCTTGGTCAGGTCATCGGCCTTGCCCCCAGCGCGCATGATGTCATCCGTGACCGCGCCGAGCTCGTTTGCCCTGGTCGCGATCTTGACGGAGTCGTCTACCTTGTTCAACACGCTGGCATGCTCCAGCACGTTGACGACCTCCGCGCCCTTGGTCACCGCCTTGGCCTCGCTCGCGCCGACGAACAGGCCGCCGATGTCGAAGATCCCGCGGCCCAGGGC
>CAZKWG010000556.1:0-5700 GCA_964556105.1 uncultured Enterobacterales bacterium
CTCGGGGTCCAGGCGCACCGCCCCGCGCTCGGTGGCCATCCAGATCCGCCCGCCCGTGTCCACGGCGACCCCGCGCGCGCTGGAGACCGTCAGCCGCCGCTCCAGCGGCACCTCTCGCCCCCCCCAGGCCTTCGACAGCAGCCCGTCGTGCGTGGCGAACCAGATCCGCCCATAGTCGCGCGCCATGCCGAGGATGGGGCCGGCGTCCGGGCTGCGCTGGCGACGCAGCTCTCCGCTGGCGGGGAGGTACTGCAGCGCCTCGCCGTCGCGGGTGGAGAACCAGACCGCGCCGCCGCCGTCCTCCTCGATGGCCAGGATGTCCTCGCCGGCGAGGGCGCCGTCCGCGGGGCTCAGCTCCAGGCCGCCGGCCGTGGTCCAGCAGAGCGCGCCCGAGGGGGTGCCGATCCAGAGGGCGCCCGTGCTGCCGCGCATCAGCGCCTGGATGCGCTCGCCGCTCAGACGTCCGCCGCGCAGCGGCTCCTCCCACTGCCCGGTGGCCATGTCCAGGCGGAACATCCCCCGATCCGTGCCCACCCAGACGGTGGGCCCCTCGGGCAGCAGCGCCAGGACCTTCGCGTCGTCATCGGGCAGCCGGACGGGCGCCCAGCGCTCCAGGGCCTCGAGATAGCGCGCGATCCCGCCCCTCGCCCCCGCCCAGAGCGAGCGGTCCGTCGCGTCCACGGCCAGCGCCGTCGCCCCCGGGTCCAGGCCGCCGCCCAGCGCGCGCCACCAGCTCCAGGCGCCCGTGCCCAGGGTCAGGCGGCTCAGCCCGCCATCGGAGGCGAACCAGACCTGGCCCGTCGTGCTGGTGACGGCGTTGAGGGGGCCATGGCGCAGGACGCCGGCCGGGCGCGTGGTCCAGACCGTGCCCTGTGGGCTCAGCCGCCGCAGCCCCTCGTGGGCGACGGCCGCCCAGATGCCGCCCTCGGCGTCCTCGTGCAGCGCGACCACGGACAGGCCGTCCAACCAGGCGGCGCCCCTGCCGTCCGGGTGCGCGCCCCAGGTGGCGGAGGCGGGCAGATAGCGGAGCAGGCCGCGGTCCGTGCCGACCAGCACGGCGTCGTCGTGAGAGAGGAGGGCGCGGACGGGCGCCGGGGGCCCCTCGCCGCTGGGGAGCGCCACGGACCAGCGCGCGCCCTCGAGGTGGAGCAGCCCGCCGTCCGCGGTGCCGAACCAGACCTCGCCGCTCCGCGGAGAGAGCAGGGTGGTGGCCCGCTCTGGGCGCTGAGGCTCGCTCCAGCCCGCCTGTGGGTCGCGCGTGAGATCGAATGTACGCAGCCCCTCGGACGTCGAGACCCACAGGCGCCCGTCCGCGTCCTGCCCGAGCAGGCGGTCCTGCTCGTCCGCCCCGGGGCGCTCGGCGACGAGGACCCAGCGCTCCGCCATGCTCTCGTAGGCGTAGATGGCGCCGCCCTCGGCGCCGACGAGCAGCCGGTTCTGGTTGTCCCGCAGGAAGGGCCCCAGCGTCCCGCGCGGCACCCCCTCCGCCTGGCCGTAGACGCGCCAGGTCCGCCCGGAGAGGCTGAGCCGGGCGATCGCCCCCTCCGAGCCCACCCACACCCGCTCCACGCCGTCCACGATCACGGCGCTCAGCCGGTCCGAGCCCAGCCCGTCCCCGCGGCGCCAGGTGGTCCAGGGCGCCCCTTCGTCTCGCCCGAGGCCCGCGCTCGGCGCGGCCGTGAGCCCGCCCCCCGCGGTGGCGAACCAGAGGTGCGCACCCCCCTCGGCGATGCTCACGACGTGGTCGCCCTCCAGCCGCGCCTCGACCGGGAGCTGGCCCTGTCCGCGCAGGAGGCTGGATCGGGCCAGGACGCGGTCCCCCTCCGCCTCATCCAGGACGGGGGCGACCGCCCAGGCGCGCTCACGGTCCCAGGTCCCGCGCCAGCAGCGTTGACCGCGCGGGACCGACACGACCGGACTCCAGGCGCTCATCGGCTCGTCGGAGGGCCCGGAGAAGAGGCGCACGGGGACGTCACCGCCCGTCAGCTCCCAGCACAGCTCGACCCGCCCGCCGACCCAGGTGTCGGCCCCCTCGGGCTCGGCGGGGAGGCGGATGGCCGTGGCGGCGGCGACCTTCGGCGCGCTCGGGGCCCCGGCGACCGCCCCGGCGGCGAGCACGACCGCGACCAGAGACGTCCCCAGGACCAGACGCACCCTCACGCGCCGACCGTCCGCCGCGCCACGCCCTCGAGCACCGGCCCCAGCCAGCCCGCGGGGTCAGTGAGCCGCAGCCAGCCGCTCCAGCGCAGGGCGGGATCCGGGTCCTTCCAGGCGGCTGACTCGCCGATCAGCAGGCGCTGGAGCTGCTCGCGGTAGAGCCCCTCGCCAAAGCGCGTCACCTGCTCGCGCAGGAGCGGCAGCTCATCCTCTGGGCGACCGCCGGTGCGACCGCCGCGGTTGGCCGCCCAGCGCACCAGCTCGGGGTGTCCGCCCACCGCGTCCACCACCGCGCGCACCTCCGGGCTCGTCTCCGCGGGCACGATCACCGGCCCCAGCACGGTCTGCATGCTCGCCCGCACCGGGGAGAGGTCCGCGCTCACCTCGACCCGCCCGGAGAGGATGCGCAGCAGCTCCTCGCCGCCGGCCATGGCGACGCCGATGGACTCCAGGCCGGGATCGTTGGTGCGCTCCTCGGCGAGCTGGGCGAGCACCTGGAGCACGCGCACCAGGCGCTGGCGGTGCTCGCCGGCGAAGCTCTCCACCGGATCCACCAGCACCATCATGCGGGAGCCTCGCTCGGTGAGCGCCCGCGCCGCGTCCTGGAGCGCGTAGAGCAGCGCGAGCAGGCGGTTGCCGCGCCCGCTGATCGAGAGCCCGCCGACGCGGGTGGACAGCTCGCGCAGGAGGTGATCCAGCCAGTCGTCCAGGCTCTCGGCGATGGTCAGCGGCGTGACGCGGAAGGCGACGAGGTCCTTGCGCCCCGCCAGCAGCTCGGCCAGCGCCCGCATGGCCAGCGAGAGGCGAAAGCCGGCCGGCGCGAGCATCGCCACGTACTCCCCGCGCCCCATCATGCGGGCGATCCGCCCGACGTCGTCGTCATGGACGTTGTCCGCCAGCGCGACCAGGGCCGCGCAGGCCTCGGCGGGGAGGGGCGGCTCCAAGGGAGGCAGGGTGAGCGTGTCCACTCCTGGTTGTAGCGGGACGCCCCGCGGGCGCCGTCGCCGCGGCGCCACGACCTCGGCGGCGGTCGCGCCGTCGTCCTCCAGCAGGAAGGTGGGGTCGGGGCCGATCTGCCAGAAGCCGGCCTGGTGTTTGCGCGCCGAGCGTGGCCAGAGGCGGAGCTGTCCCCTCCCCTGCCCGTCGATCTCGTAGCGCGCGGCGGCGTAGCCGTGCCGCCGGTCCGTGTGCGGCCCCCAGCCCTCCAGGCCGAACAGGCTCGCCCCCTGCCAGCGTCGCCAGGGCAGGGCGCCGCCCACCGCCAGGCTCTCCGTGGCGGGCTCGTGCATGTGGCCGTAGAGGTGCGCCAGGAAGCGCCCCGGCGGCGAGATCTCGCCGTTGAGCGCCTCGTTGCTGGCCCGGTCCAGCCAGAGCGGGCCGTGGTGGGTCATCAGGAGCGCGGCGTCGCAGCCCCGCGCCCAGCGTGGCCCGTCCCCGCCCGCCGCCGCGTGGAACTGCGCCACGTCCACGGCCAGCCGGCCCTGCCACGCCGCGTCCCCGAGCTGCAAGAAGCTGCTGTTCAGCCCGAGCAGCCCCAGCCGCACCCCGTCCTTCTCCAGGACGGCCGTGGCGTCGCCGGGCAGGATGCCGCGCAGAAGCTCGCCAGGCGGGCGGATCTTCGGGCTGGCGGTCCAGCTTGTGTAGGCGGCGAAGGTCTCGTCGATGAGGCGGCGATAGGGGCTCGTGGGGTCGGCCCACAGCTCCCGCTGGACGTCGGGGTTGTCCTCCCAACGCGCCAGCAGCCGCACCTCGGGGCGGCGGGGGTCGGGGCGCGCCAGATCGTGGTTGCCGGGGACGGTGAAGAGCCGCGGGTCCGAGCCCAGCGCGCGCAGGTGCTCCCACAGGGCGCCAAGCACGTCGTCGAGGGCGGCGAACTCGGATGGCGAGCCCCGCTGCGTGAGGTCGCCGGTGAACAGGACGAGGTCCCAGGGGCCGCACCGATCGTGCAGGCGCGCCAGGTCCTCGTAGAGCTGCTCCTCGACGTTCGGCCAGAGCGTCCGAAAGCCCCCAATGCCGGGCGCGTGCAGGTCCGTCAGGTGAAGCCATCCAAAGCCGGGCATCCGTCGCTCCCAGGCACATCGTAGCGGACGCGGAGGGCCGTCGCCACACGAGGTACGGGCGAGCAGCGGCGCGCTCGGATAGCTTCGAGGGCCGAGGTCTACCGTGCGCCCCTCCACGCTGCTCCCCGCCCTGTCCCTGCTCGTCGTCACCTTCGGACCCCGCGTCGCCAGCGCCGTCACCCTGGACGAGGCGCTACAGGCCGCCGAGCAGAACAGCACGGGCCTGGGGCTGGCGCGCGAGCAGGAGGTGCAGGCCCGCGCCCTGCGAAGCCAGGCCTTCGCCCTCCTCTCGCCGAAGGTGATCGCCAACGGCTCGTACACGATCAACGACAAGGAGATCACGCTCGACTTCACCGAGTCGATCCCCGACGAGTACAAGGAGCTGCTCGGCCTGGAGAGCGACCCCATCACCTTGCAGCAGAAGACCGCCTGGGGCGCCGACGCGACGGTGAGCCAGCCCCTCTTCGACGCGTCGAGCCTGCCCCTGCTGCGCGGCGCCTTCCACAACCTGGACGCGGCCCAGAGCAGCGTGGAGTCCGCCCGCCAGCAGGTGCGCGCCGGGGCGGCCAAAGCCTACTATGGGCTGGCCGTGGCCCGCGGGATGGAGCAGCTCGCGTCCAGCGCCATCGACGCCGCGCGCAGCCACGAGGCGCTGGTGGACAAGCAGGTGGACCTGGGCCTCGCGCCCGAGCGCGCCCGCCTGCAGGCGGAGCTGGCGGTGGCGCGCGCCGAGCGGGATCACGCCAGCGCCATGGAGGGCGTGGTGATGGCCAGCCAGGCCTTCTCCAGCCTGACCGGGCTGCCTCCCACCACGCCGGTCAGCCTGCCCGACGCGCCCATCCCCATCCCGGAGTCGCTGGAGCGCGCGCTGGAGGGCGCCCAGACCGAGCACCCCGCGGTGGAGGCGGCGCTGTCCCAGGCGCGGGCCGCCGATCTCGCCGTCACCGCGCGGAACCTCACCTGGCTGCCGACCATCAACGGCCGCTACACCTGGGTCTATAGCGAGAACACGGGTTTCACCGACGATCCCACACTCTGGATGGTGGTCTTCGAGGGCAAGTGGCTGCTCTGGGACGGCGGCGCGCGCATCGGCCAGGCGCGCGAGGCGGCCAGCCAGGCCCGTCAGGCCGACCTGATGGCGAGGCAGGCCAGCATCGACGCCGAGAGCGGCGTGCGCACGGCCTGGGAGCGCCACCAGCGGGCCAGCGCCGCCCTGACCAGCGCCGAGCGCGAGCGCTCCCTGGCCGCCGAGAACCTGCGCCTCGCCGAGATCGCGCTGGCCAACGGCGGCGTCACCTGGCTGGACGTCGATGACGCGCGTCTCGGGCTGCTCGCCGCGGAGATGGCGACCCTGCAGGAGCGCGCCAACCGCGATCTGGCCGCCATCGACCTCGCCGTGGCGATGGGGCGCTTTTAGCTTCTCCAGCGGGGCGCCGGGCGATATAATCTCTCCATGAAGCCCCAGACCTACGACGCTTACCTG
>CAZKWG010000557.1:0-5699 GCA_964556105.1 uncultured Enterobacterales bacterium
GCGCGCCCAGGAGGAGTCGAACCCCCAACCTTTGGATCCGTAGTCCAACGCTCTATCCAGTTGAGCTATGGGCGCAGATGTCGATGACTGGCGGAGACGGAGGGATTCGAACCCTCGGTGGGATTTTGTCCCACACGCGCTTAGCAAGCGCGCACCTTCGGCCTCTCGGTCACGTCTCCAGGGTCTGTAAAGAGCAGAGCGGGTGGAGGAGGCGGTGGGATTCGAACCCACGGATCCTTGCGGATCTGCGGTTTTCAAGACCGCCGCCTTCAACCGCTCGGCCACGCCTCCCGGCGGAGCAGCAGCATCTTTATAGGCTCCTCCCGATACGGTCAAGTCAAACTGCTCGATGGGGGCCGAATTCGTCAATACGCGGCGTTCAACGTGATGCGGCTGTCAGGGATTCGCGGCCCAGCCCGTCCACCAGGCGGCGAACTGCGCCGCCGTGACCGCCTGGACCTCCGCCATCGTCGGGCAGGGGTCGGTGTGGTCGGCGAGGCGGGTCGTGAGATCGGGCTCGAGGCCGCAGGGGTTGATGCGGCGGTACCAGGCGAGGTCCGTGCTCACGTTCAGCGAGAAGCCGTGCCAGGTGACCCAGCTCCGGCAGGCGACGCCGATCGCCGCGATCTTCTTGCCCTCGACCCAGACGCCGGTGTTGCGGGCGTCCCGCGCGCCGACGACGCCCCAGGTGTCGAGGACCCCGATGAGCACCGCCTCCAGGCCGCGCAGCCAGGCATGCAGGTCCTGACGATGCGGGGGGAGGCGGACGATGGGGTATCCGACGAGCTGACCCGGGCCGTGGAAGGTCACGTCGCCGCCCCGCTCGACCGGGATGACGGGCACCTCGCCGGCGGCGAGCACGTTCTGCTCCGCGCCGCGCCGACGACCGAGGGTGTAGACCGGGTCGTGCTCGCAGAGGATGAGCGCGTCCTCTACCTCATCGCGGACCCGGCGCTCCAGGCGCGCCCGCATCTGCGCGTGCGCCTCCGGGTAGGGGACGCGTCCCCAGTCCAGGACGATCATGCGCAGAGCGGGGCCACCGCGGCCCAGACGGCGGCGGCGACCTCATCGGGGGTGCCCGACGCGTCGATGCGGGCGATCCGCTCTCCGCGGGCCTCGAGCAGCGCGATCGCCGCCTCATAGCTGGCGCGGACGGTGGCCAGACGGTCGAGCTGCTCGAAGCGCTCGGCGGGCTCGCCCCGGGCGCGCACGCGGGCGAGCGAGGCCTCGGGGGACAGGTCGAGGAAGATCGTGAGATCCGGCGCCGCGAAGCCGGCGTTCAAGGTCAGCACCCGATCCATGCCCACCGCCGCGGACTGGTAGGCGAGGCTGCTGAGCAGGTAGCGGTCGCTGAGCACGTCCGAGCCCGCCGCCAGCGCCGGTCGGACGCGCTGCGCGAGGTGATCGTGGCGATCGGCGGCGAAGAGCCAGGCCAGCGCCGCGTCCGAGACGCCCAGCGTGGGATCCCGCAGCGCGGAGCGGATGAGCTGCCCGATGGGGAGCGGGCTGGGCTCGCAGGTCTGCAGCACCGAGCGCCCGCGGGCGCGCAACACCGCAGCCAGGCGCGCCGACTGGGTCGTGCCGCCAGAACCGTCAAGACCTTCGACGACCAGGAAGAGCGGAGCCATCATCCTTGTCTAACCGCTTTACGTCGTTATCGTTTCGTGGCATCTTCGTCGGGCCTCCATCCAGGAAGAAACTATGCTCCATACGATTCTCCTGTGGACCGCCGGGTCCTCGGCCGCGACGCTCGAGACCCCGACGCTCAAGGATGAGCTGATGAGCAGCTTCCATGAGCTCACGGCGCCGGTGGAGGCAGGAGGTCCGGATCACGTCTGCCTGACGCCGCTGGTGCGGCAGCTCAAGGACAACTGGGAGGTCTTCTCGCCCGCCGAGAAGGCGGAGATCACGGCGAAGCTGGCGCCCTGGGCCAGCGACCTGAAGACGGCGATGACGCCACGGGCGCCGGTAGACGCGCCCGCGCCGCCGGTGCTGAGCAGCTCGCCCTGCTTCACCTGGAGCGGCAGCTACGACGTCCTCGAGGACCCGGAAGGCCGCTTCTACGTCACCTGGGAGCCCGGCGCCATCGACGAGGACACGGCTGAGGAGCTCCTGGAGTCGCTGACCCTCGGCTACGAGGTGGAGGTCGACGAGCTGGGCTGGCGCGAGCCCGCCGGCATGAGCAACTACCCGATGCTGGTCTACGTGTACGACGACTCCAGCGCGGCGGGCGCCTACACGACGGTCGAGTACTGCTCGGACAGCGTGGGCTACATCCCCTACATCGTCATCGGGTCCGGCTCCTTCTATGGAGGGAGCTGGTACCAGGACATGGCGGTGCACGAGTTCAACCACGCCTCGCAGTTCGGCTACACCGACACGCGCGGCTACATCAACACCAACCTGGACCTGTGGTGGTGGGAGGCGACCGCCACCTATATCCAGGAGTACACCTACTCCGACAACAACTGGTGGTCGCAGTACATCACGGGCTACACCAGCGCGCCCTATGTCTCGATGGAGACCTCGAGCCAGTCGAACACGACCGACTTCTGGCACATGTACGGCATGGCGATCTGGGCGTTCTACCTGGATGAGCACGTCGGCGGACACGAGCTCGTCCAGGCGACCTGGGAGTACGCCGCGGAGTCCAATGACCGCAGCCTGGACATCGAGGAGCTGATGGAGGGCGTGGACGTGGACTTCGAGGAGGCCTACCTCGGGTTCATCGTCAACAACACCGTGATGGACTTCGAGGAGCGGCGCTACTTCGGCTCCGTCGATCTCGCGGACGAGGTCACCGAGCTGCCCGCCTCGGGCGAGCCCACGCGCAAGGAGCCGGAAGGCTACGGGCAGAACTACATCGAGATCGATCGGGACGCCGCGGACGAGGGCACCGTCGCCGAGGTCTCCTTCGACGGTGACAACGACGAGGAGTGGTACGTCCTCGTCGCGCAGGTGGACGGCAAGGAGCTCATCGAGACCCAGCAGCTGGAGCTCGGCCCGAACAACGGGGGCTCCGTCGAGATCACCTTCGACGGGGAGAGCGACTTCATCCTCATCGTCTCCCCCAAGGGCGACGACACCTCGGGCAAGTCCTACTCCTGGGCGGTCGAGGAGGTCGTCGTCGAGGAGGAGCCCGAGGAGGAGCCCGAGCCCTCCGAGACGGACACCTCCGAAGAGGAAGAGACCGAGACCGACCCTCAGGGTGAGGAGGGCGACGGCGCCTTCAACCCCGACGAGGAGCCGAAGGGCTCGACCTGTGGCTGCGCGTCTACGGAGGCCCCCGCCGGGCTGGGGCTCGCGGCGGCCCTGGGCGCGCTCACCCTCCTGAGGCGTCGTCGGACGGGCTGACCGGCTCGGCCAGCGCGCGCGGGTTGCTCAGGTTCTCCACGAAGGCCGCCTGCAGGCGCCCGATGTGGGCGCCATCGACGACGCGATGGTCGAAGCTGGCGCCAAACGGCATGAACTTCCGCGGCACCAGCTCGCCGTTGACATAGGTGGGGCGCTCGGTCACGCGCCCCATCGCCACGACGAAGCTGAGGTTCGCCGCCGGGAAGAGCGCAGGAAAGGCGTAGGCGATGCCCAGCGAGCCCACGTTCGAGATCATCACCGAGCCGAACGAGTCCAGGCTCAGGCCCGTGCCCGGCAGCGGCACGCCCAGCTCGAAGACCACCCAGCGGATGAACTGATAGACCCAGCGGCGGAAGGGCCAGGGGATCTGAGCGACGAGGTTGCGGCTGGAATTGGTCCGCTCCTCGTTCCCGTCCCGCGTCTGCTCCACCCGCTGCTGCATCTCCTGGGCGATCTCCAGCACGCTCTTCTGGTGAGCCCGCGCCACCTTCACGACGGCCAGCTCCCGGCCCTTGATGCTGACCGCGGACGAGACGACGACGTCGCCACGGTAGTAGACGCGCCCCCAGCGGGCGTAGCAGTTCAGCTCAGGCACCGTTCCGAGCGCTCGCCCCATGGCGCCGATGACGATGTGCAGCGGCGTGACGTGATGCCCCTTCGCGCGCTGCTCCTCCATCCAGGACATCGCGTCGGTGACGTCGATGTCGTAAGCGCCCATGATCTTGCCGTCGCGTGGCCGCTCGTAGAGCGCGGCGGTCATGCGACGCCAGGGCGTGTTGTAGCGGAGGTCCCCCATGCTCAGCGGTTCACGATGTGAACGGCCTGGCCGAGCGCGGCCTTCGCCGCCTCCATCACCACCTCGCCCAGCGTCGGGTGCGGGTGAATGGACAGCCCGATGTCCAGCGCCTCGGCGTCCATCTCGATGGCCAGCACGCCCTCGCTGATCAGGTCGCTGGCGTGCGGCCCGACGATGGTGATGCCCAGCACACGATCATCGGCCGCGTCCAGGATGACCTTGCAGAAGCCGTCGTAGTCCGCCATGGTCAGCGCGCGACCGACGGCGGCAAAGGGCACCTTGCCCACCTTGAGGGTGTAGCCCTTGGCGCGCGCCTCGTGCTCCATCAGGCCGGCGGTGGCGATCTCCGGGTCGGTGAAGACCACGGCCGGAACGGTGCGGGCGTCGTTGTAGGCGGCGTGGCCGGCGATGACCTCGGCGACGACCTCGCCCTCGTGCGTGGCCTTGTGCGCCAGCATGATGCCGGTCGCGACGTCGCCGATGGCGTAGACGCCCGGCACGTTGGTCTTCTGCTGGTTGTCCACGATGACGTGACCGCGCTTGTCCAGCGCCACGCCCGTAGGCGCGAGCCCGTCTGAGTTCGGGCGACGGCCGACGGTGATGAGGACGCTGTCGGCCAGCAGATCGCGCTTTCCTTCGGCGGTCTCGACGTGGACGATGGCCCCGTCCTCCCCCTCTTCCCAGCCCAGCGCCTTCGTCTTCAGCAGCACCTCGATGCCGCTCTTCTTCAGCTTGCGGCTGATGAGCTGCACGACCTCGGGGTCGAAGCCGGGCAGGACCTGGTCCATCATCTCGACGATGGTGACCTTGGAGCCGACCTTGGCCAGCATCATGCCGATCTCCAGGCCGATGTAGCCGCCGCCGATGACCACGAGGCGCGACGGGACGTGGTCGAGGGCCAGGGCCTTGGTCGAGTCGAGGATCCGCGCGTCCTTGAAGGAGAAGCCGGGGATCTCGATGGGGCGCGAGCCGGTGGCGATGACGAGGTGCTCGGCCTCGACGCGCACGGTGCGGCCGTCGGAGGTGGCGACCTCCAGCGTCTTCGGGCCGACGAAGGTGGCCGTGCCCTCCAGCCGATCGGCCTTGTTGGCCTTCAAGAGCTGGCGCACGCCGCCGGTGAGCTTGTCCACCACCGACTGCTTCCAGGCTTGAAGCTGGGTCATGTCCACGGAGGCCTGCCCGCCGACGACGATGCCCATGTCGGCGAGGTGGCTCAGCTCCTCGTACTTCTTGCCCGCCGTGATCAGCGCCTTGGACGGGATGCAGCCCACGTTCAAGCAGACGCCGCCCCAGTACTCGCGCTCGATGACCAGGGTCTTGACCCCGAGCTGTCCGAGCCGGATGCCGCAGGGGTAGCCCCCCGGGCCCGAGCCGACCACGACCGCCTTGTACTGAAGGGTCTCCATGATTCCACTCCTGCTTGATATCCCGCTAAAGGACGATCTCGATGAGATGAGGGGTCGCGGTCTCGCGCGCGGCCGCCACCGCGGCCTGGACCTCGGCCAGCGTGCCGCCGACACCCACGCTGGCCACCCCGTGCGCGGCCGCC
>CAZKWG010000558.1:0-5682 GCA_964556105.1 uncultured Enterobacterales bacterium
AAGCCGCGCCACACACGGCGGCCCATGTCATGTCGAGGGTGGATGTCATGTCCAGAAGCATGTCATGTCTTGGGCATGTCATGTCATGTCATATCAGCGCGAAAGATCGGCGTTCAAGCATCCTACCGCGCCTCTCGCCGACATGACCAGCGCGGAGCTGCCGGTCCGCTTCAGGGGCGCTGCCGCCCCCGACGCGCCCTGCGACGCCGAGGACGCGCCTGGCCGTCGCCGATCAAGGCTCAGCTCCAGAAGAGATCAGCTCAACCCAGTAGCTGTCGAGCGCCTCCCGAATGTGCTCCGCAGGCCCTGCTTCGGGGTGCTCCTCGATGAACAGCCGCAAGGCAGCGGCGACGGCCTGCTGCTGCGCCGCGCTCAAGCGAGCGAGAAGCGCGTCGTAGCGGCGACGCCCGAGGCCACCGCTTCGCCCCGAAGCAGGACGTTTGAGGACGACAGCGAGCGCATAGGGGAGCGCGCCATGCGGGGAGGCGCCCCTCGAGAGCGCCGCCAACGCGGCCGGCAGGATGTCGGCGAGCGCGTCCGTGCCCAGAAAGCCGAAGAGGTCCTCATGCGTCTCGAGGTACCGAGCCGCGAGCGAATCCCAGGTTCTCCCGTTCGCGAAGCTCCTGACTTCGCCTGCATCCGGGTAGGTTCTCCCCCACTCGGTGAAGGCCAGATCCATGTTGATCGGCACCTTCGGGAAGGCTCGCTCGAGCGCTGCGAACACCTCTGATGCTGATGGACTCACGCGGCCTCCACGTTGACACGGAACCGGCAGATGGGAGCCAGTATCTCGTCAAGCTCCTCCCTGGTCGTGTGTCGCGCCCGCCCAGCGCCGTCTGCGGCTCACCATGCTCACCTGTAAGCGGAGCGCGCGCCCTCTCCGAACACCGCCCAGAGCGCCACCAGCACCTCAGCGTCCAGCGCCGCGTAGGCCACCTGCTCCTCCGACAGGGGGCGTTGGCGCCAGTCCGAGGTCTGCTCGCCTTTGTCCAAGATGATCTCCAGCTCCCGCTCGCAGACCGCCGCGAGGGAGTGGCCGCCCAGCAGGGTCCGGCCCCGCTGCTGGCGCGAGGCGCTCAGCGTGTCGAAGACGTTGTGAATCTCGAAGCCCAGCCCGCCCAGGACCTTGCGCTCGAAGGCGGCGTTGTGGATCACCTTGACCACCGCCTCGCTCCCGAGCAGCCGACCGAGCGGGCGCAGATCGTCGAGGGCGAGCGGATCCACCAGGGCGGTGAAGCGCGGGCAGCCGAGCTGTACCAGACAGAGGGCCTGATCCTGGAGCGTCGTCTCGACGTCCAGGCCCACCACGGGCTCGGAGAGCAGCTCGGCGACCAGGGCCTCGAGGGCCTCGGCGGTCCGGACGTGGCGGACCTCGCGCGAGGGGCGCGCCGCGCCGGGGCGGGACCGGGCGCGCTCCGGCGGCAGCGGCGCCAGCACCCGAGGGGCGAGCTCGCGCTCGGCCTCGGCCAGACCCCTCGCCTCGGCCTCGGGAGACACCCGCACCTCGGCCAGCGTGGGCTCAAGCGCGAGGATCTTCCGGGCGCCGTCCAGGTCCAGGAGCGTCCGCGCCAGCAGATCGCGCTCGAGCGCGTCCGGGAGACAGGGTTGAAACTTGGAGATCCGCCCCCGGGCGAGGTCCGGGGCGTGCTGGAGCGCGCGCGCCCAGGTCAGCTCGCCGGGCAGGCTCAGGGCGCGGATGGCCTCGCTGATGGCCACGTCGCTCCGCGCGGCGTCCTGGCTGAAGGTCACGCACAGGTTGTTGGCGGTGACCTTCTCGCCCAGGCGCGCCTCCAGCGCCGCGGCCAGCAGGCCGTTAGCCCGGCCTCCGCCGAAGGTCCACCACCGCACCTTGTTGGGCTCGCTCACCAGGGGAGCCGGGCTGTCGTCCAGGAAGTGGTAGGACTCCCGTAGCTCATCGAGGACCGTGGCGGCTCGTTTTGTCCACCAGGGGTCGTGGTCGCGCCCCAGCAGGACCTCGCGCTGGGCCTGGCACAGGGGCCGCGACAGCAGCACCGGCTGGCCCATCCAGCGCGGCCAGGCCCCCGCCTCGGCCGGGCGGACCGCCACGGTGCCCCGCCCCCAGTCCACGCCCGCCACCTGCCAGGCCCGCCCCGCCAGCACGAAGGCCATGGGACCGGCGTCACCGCGCATCAGGAACCAGGCGTCGATGCTGCCCACCTCGCGGTTGCCGTGCATGACCGTCAGCACGGGGGGCGTCGAGAAGACGGCGTACAGCTCCATGAAGTTGCGCCCGGCGTAGAGGCGCTCGCCGCGCAGCCCCAGGCTGAGACGCGCATCGCTGAGGTGCAGGATGTCCTGGTCCAGCATGTGCTCGAGCAACGCGGCGCGCTCGCCCGCGCTCAGGCCGGAGAAGGAGGCCGCGCCCTGAAGCCAGCTCCACCACTCCCGGCCGGGCACGCCCTGCTCCTGGATGCTCAAGGCGAGGAGCTGGTGGGCCAGGACGTGAGCGGCGCGGTCCGAGGGCGCGGCGGGCTCCACGTAGCCCCGCGCGTGCAGGCGCAGCAGGGCGGCGGACTGGAGCGCGGCGTCCTCCGTGGTGGCCAGGAACGTGCAGCTCGGGCGGGTGCCCGGCCGGCGTCCGGTGCGCCCCATGCGCTGCAGAAAGCTGGAGACGGTGGCCGGGCAGTCCACCTGGAGCACGTGGTCCAGATCGCCCACGTCGATGCCCAGCTCCAGCGCGCTGGTGGCGACGATGACGCAGTTCTGGCCCTCCTCGAAGGCGCGCTCCGCGGCGGCGCGCTCGCTGTGGGCCAGCGACGAGTGGGTGACGAAGACGTTGACCTTGCGTCGCGCCAGCTCCGCGCCGAGCTGCTCCACCCGGCGCCGACTGTCCACGAACACCAGCCGGCGCGTGCCCGGGTAGAGCCGGTCGATCATCAGCGCGGCGTTGGACAGATCGCCCACGAAGTCGAGCTGGATCTTTGGCTCGGCGCCCGCGCCGCCAGGCCTCACCACACGGCCGGGGCGTCGTGAGCTGCCCGAGAGCCAGCGCAGGATCACCTCCGGATCGCCGACCGTGGCCGACAGGCCGATGCGCTGGAGGTCGCGCCCCGCCAGGCGGGTGAAGCGCTCGAGCAGGGCGCTCAGGTGGGCCCCCCGATCATCCCCGGCGAAGGCGTGCACCTCGTCCACGATCACGGCCTGCACGCCGCGGAGCAGCTCTGCGCCGGGCACCCGCCTGCTCATCAGCATGGCCTCGAGCGACTCCGGCGTCGTGGCCAGGATGTCGGCGGGGTCGCGCACGAAGCGGGTCCGCCCGCTGGCGCCCACGTCGCCGTGCCACTTGAAGGCGCGCCGTCCGATCAGGCCGCTGAGGCGCTCGAGCCGCGCCTCCTGGTTGTTGAGCAGGGCCCGGATGGGCGCCAGGTAGAGCACGGACGGCGCGCCCCAGCCCTCAGTGTCCATGCGCGAGAGCAGCGGGAACAGGGCGGCCTCGGTCTTCCCGCCCGCGGTGGGCGCCAGGACCACGGCGTTGCAGCCATCCAGCACCGCGTCGATGGTCTGCTCCTGTACCGGGCGCAGCGCCGTCCAGCCGAGCTGGTTGACGATCTGGGCCTGGAGCGCGGGGCTGAGGCGGTCGAAGGAGGCCATGGGCGACTACAAGTCCAGCTTGATGTCGTCGGGGTGCAGCTCCTCCCCTGCGCGCGCCGCCCGCTCCTCGACCGTCAGCTCGGTCGGGTCCACCACGAGCTTGAAGTCACGCTGGGGGTCGAAGTCCTCGAACAGGTCCACCTTGTCCAGGACGCCGGCCACCAGCTTGCGCAGGTACACCCGCGGCGCCACGCCCGTCCGACCGCCCAGCTCGCCGGCCACCCCCGTCGCCAGGCCGCGCAGCACGGAGTCGTCCACCCGCGCGGCGATCCGCTCCGGGTGGCGCGCGGGGAAGAGATCTCGCACCTTCTTCCCAACCTCTACCAGACGTTCGATGTTGAATGGTTTGAGTCGGATCTGTACGTCGCGCGGGTTGTCGAAACGTTCGTCGGCGTCCCAGTCCACATGCAGGCGCTGGGCCAGCGGCTCCAGCCGGCGCACCCCCTGAGGCCCGTCGAAGAAGGACGGGGTGCCGGTGATGAGCACGTACAGGCCCGGGAAGCGCCCACCGTACACGTCGTCGATGAGCTGGCGCAGCGCGTTCAGGCTGCGCTCCCGGCTGTCGGTGCGGACCCGCTGGATCGTCTCGACCTCGTCCAACACAAGCATCAGGCCGGGGCGGCCGGTCTGCTTCAGCACCGTGAGGAGGCCGCGCAGGAAGGCCAGGGCGCCGGTGTGATCCACGTCGCCCTTGAGCGAGGCGGCGCGTTTGACGTTGGCGCCCACGTTGGGCTGCCCCATGAGCCAGGCCATGAGCCCATCCGAGATCGCCCGCTCGCCGGAGAGCTGGGCGGCGTAACAGGCGCGCAATGCCGCGGAGAACTGGGGCTGGGTCGCGCTGATCTCGGCGAGGCGCGCCTCGAGCAGGGCGCCCACCCCCTGGCGCAGGGCCTCGGTGTCCTGCTCGGCCACGCCGCTGGCCAGGACCTCGTCCTCCAGCGAGAGCAGCCAGGCGGCGATGACGTTGCGGAAGGCGCCGGACTCCCACTCCCGGGTGCGCAGGCCCTCCATGGCGCGGCGGTAGACGGTCTCCAGGCGGTGCAGGGGCGTGTCGTTCTCGGAGATCTGCACCTCGGCCACGGCGAAGCCCGCGTTCATCGCCCGCTGCTGAAACCAGCGCGCGGTGAAGCTCTTGCCGCAGCCGAAGTCGCCGCGCAGGGCCTTGAACACGGCGCCGCCGGTGGCGACCCGGCTCAGCTCTTCGTCCAGGGCCAGGGTGAAACGATCGGTGCCCACCGCGATCCGGTCCAGGCCCCGACGCGGCACGGTGCCGCGGCGCAGGGCGTCGGTGACCTCGACGCGCAGCAGGTGGCTGGGGTCGGCCATCTCAGGACTCCTTCAACCCGTACTGGCTGATCAGCCGATCCCGGTGCAGCCGCATCTGCTGTCCCGGGGAGTCGAGCTCGAGGATGGTGAAGCCGTCGGCGTTGAGGAAGCCGAGCTGGGCGACGTAGCCCTCGAGCCGGCGGGGCGCCGCGCCGACGCGGGTGGCGAAAGCGCCGAGAGGGAGCTGGTATCCAGGGGCTCTCAGGAGCGCGTCCACGAACTCCAGCGCCCGATCGATCCGGTCCTGGGGCTGGCCCGCGGTGTGCTCTTCGAACAGCCTCGATCTCTTCAGCGCGGTGGTCAGCGCGTGCACGTCGCCGGCCGGATCGGGCCGCGGCGGGGGGCGCGGCGGGGCCGGGGGCGGCGCCGCCGCGGGCGTGAGCAGAGAGAGCTGCCGGGTCTCGGCGCGCGGGGGGGGCGCCGCCTCGCGGGGCGCGGGGATGGCCAGCTTCCACCAGGCGGGGCGGTGCAGGCTGACCGTGCGGAGCCCCTCGTCAATGACGCCGCCGGTGTCGCGCATCCAGTGGGTGGCCAGCAGGCGCACGGGCACGACGACCTCGGCCAGGGACGCTCCGCCGTGCGCGCCCTTCGCAGACGAGCTCCAGCGCCGGCTCTCGTCCCAGAGCAGGGCCACCTCGCGCACGCCGCGGGGCTTCCAGCACCGATCGGGGAGCTTGATCTCGCCGTCCAGGGGCCGCTGCCCCGGCCCCAGCCCCCGCAGCCGGGCGTTGATGGGGGTGGACC
>CAZKWG010000559.1:0-5680 GCA_964556105.1 uncultured Enterobacterales bacterium
CCCTGGGCCTGGAGCCAGGTCTTCTGGCGACCCCGATCTTGAATAATTTCAAGGACATGGGTGCCGGGGCGCACCGGGGCGTGGGCCTCGGCGGCGCGCATGGCGGGGATGGAGACGCTCTCGATCTCCAGGGTGACGACGTCGCAGCCGCGCGCCATCTCGGCGGCGGCGGCCGGGTCGTCGAGCGCGCCCGTGACGCACCGATCGACGACGAAGCGGGCGGCGCAGGAGGGGTCGGGGTCCAGCGTGTGCAGGTGATAGCCCAGCGAGCGGGCGGCCATGGCGGTCATGCGGCCGAGCTGGCCGCCGCCGAGGATGCCGAGGGTGGCGCCGGGGAGGATCGGGCTCATGCGACCTCGGTGTGGGCGAGCACCTCGTCCCGCCGGGCGTCGGTCCAGGCCTGGAGGCGGTCGCGCAGATCCGGGTCTTGTAACGCCAGGATACGCGCCGCCAGCAGGGCCGCGTTGGCCGCGCCGGCCTTGCCGATGGCCAGGGTCCCGACGGGCACGCCGCGGGGCATCTGGGCGATGGACATCATCGCGTCCAGCCCGAGCAGGCCGGTGGCGGCGACGGGCACGCCGAGCACGGGCAGGACGGTGCTGGCGGCGGTCATGCCGGGCAGGTGGGCGGCGCCGCCCGCCCCGGCGATGATCACCTGCAGGCCGCGAGAGGCGGCGTCGCGGGCGTAGGCGAACATCCAGTCCGGGGTGCGGTGGGCGCTGACGATGCGCACCTCGTGGGGGACGCGCAGCTCGGTGAGCAGGTCCACGGCGTGCTGCATGGTCTCGAGATCGCTGCGCGAGCCCATGATGACGCCGACGAGCGGAGGGGTGCTGGTCATGCGGGCTCCTTAATCGGCGCCGGGGTCACCGGCCTCACCAGCCCATGCGCAGGCGGGCGCGCGGCGCGCCAGCGTCGTCGAGAAAGCAGCCGTGAACCTCATCGTTCTCGGCGATCCACTGCTCGATGTGGGCCGTCTCCCCGGCGAAGAAGGGCTTTCTCCACATCACCTCCATCCGCCGCGCGGCCTGCTCGGACCCGCGCAGGTGCAGGGCCGCCTCCTCGAAGATGCGTGGATAGACCAAGGAATTGACGTGGCTGTTCGGATCGGTGTGCAGCAGGCCGAAGCGCACGGAGCGCGTGTGGCGGCGGGTGGAGGCCGAGGTTGGGGCGACCTCCTCCGGCCGGCGCTCGGGCCAGCTCCCTTGCGGGGTCCAGCCCTCCAGCGTGGTGACCCGGCGCTCGCCAGGGCCGGCGAAGAGGCGGGTAAACGTGTGCTCCGCGTAGATGCGGCCCGCCAGGACCCGCGGGGCCTCAGGCTCGGGGGGCAGCAGCGTCCAGCCCTCCTGGCCGTAGAGATCCACCCACATCATGAGCTGCAGGCGGCTGGGCGCCCCGTCCGGGCCGCGCACGGCGTCCCGGTGCCAGGCGGCCTGACCCCAGAGCGGCTGCAGCGCGGAGATCGGGCCTCCGCCGACCTGAATCACCATGCGCGACAGAATCGGGATCACGCCGGTGCCGGTGTTCTGCGCCGTGAAGGGGTGGGCCATCACGGCGGGCCAGACCAGCTCGCCGAGCGCGTGCGGCACGCCGACCAGGGTGAGGCGGCCCTCCTGCTGCACGTCCTCGTAGCGCAGGGAGACGGGGCCCTGGACGGGCTCGCCGTCGAGGGGGGAGGGGAGGGGAGGGATGAGATCGGGCAGGGGGAGGCTCATGGAGGCTTTGTTATCCCGGCCGGGCTCGGCCATCCCGATCGGGCCCGACGTCCTCCGCCGCGATAGACCGCCCTGCGTGAGCTACCAACCCCAGAACCCGCTGATCGTCCAGGGCGACATGAGCGTCCTGCTCGAGGTCCAGTCCGCCCGCTACGAGGAGGCCCGCGACGCGCTGCTGGCCTTCGCCGAGCTGGTAAAATCCCCGGAGTACGTCCACACCTGGCGGATCACGCCGCTCTCGTTGTGGAACGCCTCGGCCGCCGGCCACGGCCCCGACGAGGTGATAGGCGCCCTGAGCCGGCTGGCGAAGTACCCCATCCCCGAGAGCGTGCCGGCGACGATCCGCGACCGCATGGCGCGCTACGGGCGGCTGCGCCTGGTGCGCGACGGCGAGTGGCTGGCCTTGGAGGCGGACGATCCGCTGGACCTGGCGCTGGTGCGCGAGCTGGGGCCGGCCCACGATCTGTTCACCGAGAGCGCCGACCGCCGCGTCCTGCGCGTCCACCCCCGTCGCCGGGGCGAGCTGAAGCAGGTGCTGGTCAGCCTGGGGCACCCGGTCCAGGATCTGGCGGGCTACGAGGACGGCGACGCGCTGAGCATGCGCCTGGCGCCCGCCCTGCCCGACGGCCGGCCCTGGGCGCTGCGCGAGTACCAGGTGGACGCGATCGACGCCTTCTACGCCGGACCTTCGGCGGGCAGCGGCGTCATCGTGCTGCCCTGCGGGGCGGGCAAGACGATGGTGGGCGTCGGCGCGATGGTGCGCCTGGGGATGCGCACGCTCATCCTCTGCACGGGGCACACGGCGCTGCAGCAGTGGAAGCGCGAGATCCTCTCCCGCACGAGCCTGACCGAGGAGCAGGTGGGCGAGTTCTCGGCGGACATGAAGCAGATCCGTGAGGTCACGCTCACGACCTACCAGATGCTCGCCTACAAGCGGGACCGGAATTCCGCGCCCGCGCACTTCGAGCTCTTCCACCAGGCGCGCTGGGGGCTGGTGATCTACGACGAGGTCCACCTGCTGCCGGCGCCGATCTTCCGCGAGACGGCGACCTTGCAGGCGCGGCGGCGCCTGGGTCTGACGGCGACCCTGGTGCGCGAGGACGGCTGCGAGGGCGACGTGTTCGCCTTGATCGGGCCGAAACGGTTCGACCTGCCCTGGAAGACCCTGGAGCACCAGGGCTGGATCGCCAGCGCCCGCTGCGTGGAGGTGCGCGTCGCCCTCTCCGAGCCCGACCGCGTCAAGTACGTCTCCTCGGCCGCCCGGCAGCGCTTCAAGCTGGCCTCGACCAACGCGCGCAAGGTGGCGGTGCTGGAGCAGCTCCTGGCTCGCCACCCGGGCGCGCCGACGCTCGTGTTGGGAACCGATCTGGACCAGCTGGGTTGGATCTCCCGCCGGCTCGGCCTGCCCATCGTCACTGGAGACACGTCTGCGAAGAAGCGAGACGAGATCTTCGCCCGCTTTCGGGAGGGGCAGGACCGCGTGCTGGTGCTGTCCAAGGTGGGCAATTTCGCCATCGATCTGCCGGACGCCGCCATCGCCATCCAGGTCTCCGGCACCTTTGGCAGCCGGCAGGAGGAGGCGCAGCGGCTGGGGCGCATCCTGCGGCCCAAGGCGGACAACCAGGCGGTGTTCTACACGCTGGTCACGGCGGACTCCGACGAGCAGATCTACGCCGAAAAACGCCAGCTCTTCCTCACCGAGCAGGGCTATCCCTACCGCATCGAGGTGGCCGGTTGAGCCACCCGCACCTGCGCGCCGTCTCCGTGCTGGAGGTCTCCGAGCCCGCCGTCTGGGCGGAGGTCCAGGCCGTCGTCGGCGAGCACCTGGGCGAGTCGCTCTCGCCGCTGCGCCGCATTGTCCTGCCCTCGTTTGAGCGGGGCGGGCTCCAGACCCTGCAACGTCAGGGCGTCTCCGTGCTGGTGCGCGGGGCGCGGCGCTCACGGCAGGAGGCGGAGGCGGCGCGCGCCGAGCTGGCGGACGTGGTAGCGCGCCTGTCCTGGCGGGCGAAGCCGGTGCTCTTCTCCGCCCAGCGGCACGCCCACCTCGGCGTGGCGATCGGCCTGCATGCCTGGGATCCCGAGAGCGACGCCGGCAGCGTGCGCGAGCTGCTGGGCGCCGGGCTGATGGAGGCCCTGCCCGAGCTGGAGAGCCGCTACCGCCTGCACCCCGACCTGCCGCCGCCCCCGCCGCTGGCCTATGCCTTCGAGGAGGCGGTGATGGCGGAGACCGAGGATCTCCCAGCCGCGCGCCCGGGTCCCGTGGCCCTGCTGCACGACGCCGCCGCCCTGGCCGCCGCCGTCGAGCACGCGGCGCCCCGGCGCACCCTCTCCGGCGCGCTGGCGCGGGCGGACAGCCGCAAGGTTGGCACTAGATTAGCTAGTCCGGTCGTCTCGGAGCGCGGCCTGGAGGCCGATGATCGCTGGTCGCGCGCGCTGCGGGCCCTGGACGCGCTGGGCGCCGTGAGCACCGACGCCGTCACCCGCGAGCTGCACCTGGACCTGGGCCTGGATGAGCTGCTGGCCGGCAGCGCCGAGGACGCGGTGGATCGCCTCATCCACCGCCTCATCGACCCCGACCTGCACGCCGCCGTCCCCGCTGTGCGCGCCGCCCTGCGCGAAGCGGGAGACGGCGCCGTGGACACGACGATCTGGCTCGACCTGCTGAGAGAGCAGGATCGCCCCGTGCTCTTTCCGCCCTGGCGTCGCGACGGGGTGGAGATCTACCCCCAGCACGAGGGCGAGGTCGCCCGGCCCTATGACGAGGCGGGCTGGGAGGAGATCGAGACGCGGCAGCTCAAGCGCCTGCTCTCCATGCTGGAGCGGATGGGCGTGATCCGCGTCGCCCCGGGCGTCTTCGCCGGCACCCCCGAGGGGCGTCGCTGGGCGCGGGCCGAGGCGCCGCCGCCGCCGCCGGTCTGGGTCTCCTCCGATCTGGAGATCATCGTGCCGCCCGACGCGATCACCCCCTGGGAGCGCTTTCAGCTGGAGCGCCTCAGCCGCTGCCTGGGCCGCGAGGTGGCCGACCGCTACAAGCTGGAGCGGGAGGGCCTCACGCGCTGGCTGGTGAGCCACGATCTGGACGAGGCGCTGAGCCTGTTGCAGAGACGGGCGCTGGCCCTGCCGCCGGGCGTAGTGGAGACGCTGCGCACCTGGGCGGCGCACGCGACGCGGGTGGTGCTGGTGCGGGGCGTCATCCTCGACGCCTGAGGCGCCGCGAGAACATCGCCGTCAACGCCGCGAACAGCGCGCCGACCCAGCCCTGGTCAGACGCGCCGCTGGCGCAGCCGCAGCCCCCGGTCTTGGGCGCGACGCCGGTGTCCGGGCTCGCGTCCTCACAGCCCTCGTCCACGGCGCCGTCGCAGTTGTTGTCCAGCCCGTCGCACATCTCGTCGAGATCCGGGTTCATCCAGCCGTTCTCGTCGTTGCAGTCGCCGTCGGCCTCGCTGAAGCCGTCGGCGTCCAGGTCGGGCGGGCCCTCGTCGATGCTGCCGCTGTCGTCGCCGCCGGCGGGCTGCTCGTCGATGCTGCCGTCGCAGTCGTCGTCGAGGCCGTTGTCCTGCTCCTCGGCGGTGGGCGAGACGCCGGCGTCGCTGTCGTCGCAGTCGCCGCCCGCCTCGGTGACGCCGTCCCCGTCGTCGTCGTAGTCGCTGGTGCCCTCGTCGATGAGGCCGTCACAGTCGTTGTCCACGCCGTCCGCGCTCTCCGGGGCGCCGGGGTAGGCGCTGGCGTCGGCGGAGTCGCAGTCGCCGCCGTCGTCCGTGTAGCCGTCGCCGTCCGGGTCGAAGACCCCGTCGTCCACCACGCCGTCGCAGTCGTCATCGACGCCGTTGCCGTCCACCTCGGGCTCGCCGGGGCTCACGTCCGCGTCGCCGTCGCTGCAGTCTCCCTCGCGCTCGGTGTAGCCGTCGCCGTCGTCGTCGTAGAGGTCGGTGCCCTCGTCCGTCACGCCGTCGCAGTCTTCATCG
>CAZKWG010000560.1:0-5678 GCA_964556105.1 uncultured Enterobacterales bacterium
GTCGCCGTCGATGTCGCCGATCTCGATCTCGTGGACGAAGGTGTCGGGCGTGCGGTCGAGCTCTACGACGTTGGCGGGATCGTCCGGGTTGAAGACGATGACCACGCCCGCGTCGTGGGTGGCGATGACGAACTCGTCCTTGCCGTCGCCGTCCACGTCGCCGATCTCCAGGTCGCGGAAGCGGTCGAACTTCCCGCCGAAGTCGCGCTCGAGCAGGGTCTCCTGCTTCCAGGCGCCGTCGGCGAAGGTCCAGCGCTTCAGCTTCGCTTTCTCCGCGCCGATGGTCAGCAGGCCACCGTCATGGAAGAGGGCCTTGTGGAAGACGTTGCTGTCCGGGTCCTCGAGGCGGCTCTGCTTCCAGCCCTCGGTGGTCTTGCGCCAGATCTCCAGGCGCGCCGGCATGGGCACCGGCTTGTTGTCCGCGCCCTTCCAGAACCAGGCCTGGCTGAGCACGACGGCCGGGTAGGGGCCGCCGACCAGCGGGTCCTGCACGGGGGCGGGCGGCTCCTCCTTGACCGGCGCGGCCGGCGCCTCTGCTGGCTTCTCGGCGGGCTTCTCGCCCGAGCAGACGACGAGGCCGCCTGCGGCCAGGCCAGAGAGGAGCAGGGCGGACAGGATCAGGGCCGGTCTCTTCGAAGCGCGCATCAGGGAGCCTCCAGCCATGTCGTCTAGCCTCGCGCGGGCGGGCGGGCAACGCTGCTCCGTACTGGATAGAGGATCCCATGCACCGACAGGACGACTCCCGCCCCTTCCTCCCGCTGAACATCGCCGTGCTCACCGTCTCCGACACCCGCACGGAGGCGAACGACACCTCGGGCGCCACGCTGGTCGAGCGCGTGACGGGCGCCGGTCACAGGCTGGCCGCGCGCGCCATCGTGCGCGACGACATCGACGCGATCAAGGAGCAGCTCTGGTCCTTCGTGGCCGACCCGGACGTGGACGTGGTGATCAGCACGGGCGGCACCGGCGTCACCGGCCGCGACACCACGCCCGAGGCCTTCGCGGCGGTCTGGGAGAAGGAGATCCCCGGCTTCGGCGAGCTGTTCCGCTGGGTGAGCTGGCCGAAGATCGGCACCTCGACCATCCAGTCGCGCGCCGTCGCGGGGGTGGCCAACGGCACCTATCTGTTCGCGCTGCCCGGCTCGACCGGCGCCTGCAAGGACGGGTGGGACGAGATCCTGAAGTGGCAGCTCGACAACCGGACCCGCCCCTGCAACTTCGTCGAGTTGATCCCCCGCCTTCGCGAGCGCTGAGCCGCGCGTCCTTGCCCCGAGCCTGCCCTCCGTGGCAGATTGTCCCCTCCTCCTGGGAGTGCCCCCCGATGCTTCGACTCGCCGCCCTCGCCTTCGCCCTGCTGGTCGGGGTCGGCGCCGCTCAGCCCGCCCTGGCGGCCGGCCCGCCCTCCGTGGACACGCCCATCCGCCTGCAAGGGGCGACCGGCAAGGACGCCGCCATCATCATCGGGAACGAGGCCTACGCCGCGCTGCCCCAGGCCACCTACGCCGGGGTGGACGCGCGGGCGGCCCGCGATCTGCTGATGAACGGGCTCGGCATCTCCAAGTCGCGCGTGCTGTTCGCCGAGAACGCGACCTCCGCCCAGCTCCAGGACATCCTGAAGCGCGGCGTGGGCCGGGTCAAGAAGGGCGGGACGCTGTGGATTTATTACGCCGGCTATGGTTCGACCTCGAACGGCCAGCGCACCCTGCTGGGCGTGGACGTGGCGCCGGACGCGATCGAGAAGGCCGGGCTGCCCCTGGACACCCTGCTCGGGACGGCGGGACGCTCGGCCGCCGGGCGGGTGATCGTGATCATCGACGCCGGCTTCGGCGGCGTGGGCCGCGACGCCCTGCCCCTGGTCGACCGCCCCCTCCCCTCCCCCAAGGGCGCGCCAGCGGTGGGCAACAACACCGTGGTCTGGCTGGCCGACACCGGCGGGCGCACCGTCGGCGGCTACCCGGACGGGCGGCACGGCATGTTCACCTGGCTGGCCCTGGGGGCGATGCGCGGCTGGGCCGACGGCGCCATCCCCGGGACCGAGCGCGACGGCAAGATCACGCTGGATGAGGCCGAGTACTACGTGAGCTGGACCGGGCGCCGCATGGGTCGCCCGATGACGCCCAGCGAGGAGACCCGACCCGAGCAGGCGAAGTGGGTGCTCTCGCAAGGCGGCGTCGAGAAGGCGCCCTCGCCCGAGCTGCTCGCCGACCTCGCCAACGCCGACCGCGCGCGCCGCTTCGCCTCGGCCGAGGAGCGCCTGCGGGCGGAGGCGGCGGCCTTCTGGCAGCAGACGAACATGCTGGCCCAGAAGGGTGGGCCGGAGGGCAAGCAGGCGCTGCAGGCCTTCATCGACGAGTACGAGATGCCCGTCCTGAACGTCGAGTGGGTGGTCTACCTGCCCGAGGTGCTCGACGCGCAGCGCGCCCTGGCGGGCTACGGCAGCGCGCCCGCGGTGGCGGCGGCGAAGCCAGACGCCGGGAAGCCCGACGCCGGGAAGCCCGACGCCGGGAAGCCAGACGCCGGAAAGCCAGACGCCGGGAAGCCAGACGCCGGGAAGCCGGACGCCGGGAAGCCGGACGCCGGGAAGCCGGACGCCGGGAAGCCGGACGCTGGAAAGACGACTCCACCGGTGGTTGTAGAGAAGCCGGTCACCGCCCCGAGCGTGAACTGCGACGATCTCGTCTCGCTGGAGGGTCTGGCCCTGCTCGGCCAGATGACGCCAGAGCAGACCACCTGCCTGCAGGGCAAGCTCGCCACCAGCCGCGTGCAGACCACGAAGAACAAGATCTCCCGCATGCTCCTGGTGAACGCCCAGACCAAGGGCGACATCCCGCAGTGGGAGGCGCTGATGCGCCGCCACCTCGAGGAGATCGACCGCTCGGATCCCGCCCTGTGCATGATCTACGCCGTCCACCTCCACAAGAAGGGCGTGGAGTTCGACGACGAGACCATCTACTGGGCCGCCTACGCCCTGGAGAACAAGCAGGTCTGGGTTGGCGACGAGTACGTCAAGCGCGTCTACAGCCTGCTGCGCCTGCGCGCCGAGGCGGCCCACGCCCTCTGGGGCGCGTCCGAGCGCGCCTATCAGCAGGACGCGACGGACGAGAACGACGCCATCGCGAAGGAGTACCGCGGTCTCGCCAAGGACTTCTCCCGCGAGTGGCTGGACTACGCCCGCGCCAGCGGCCAGGACTTCAAGCTGGCGCTGGAGCTGTGCCGCTCCGCGTCCGGCAGCGACGCCTTCTGCCAGGTGAAGTGAGGCGGCGGGTCCACCTGCCCCCTCTCTCGGCGCCATGAGCGGGGAACAGCGAGGCTATGTCCTCGCAGATCCAACTTTGTAACAAACAGATATCTTCGACCCCCGCCGCGTGAGATCCTGGGGGCCAGAGGTTTCTGACCATGCTCGACTTCCTCTTCGGCAAACCCGAAGACCACGACCACGCCCACGATCACGAGTTCGTCGCGCCGGAGTGGACCGCGCCCGAGCAGCCGACCTTCGCCCCCTGGGGCAACGGCGCGCGGCAGTCGGAGATCGAGGAGGATCCCGTCTGCCTGGCGGAGGAGGCGCCCGAGCCTCAGGTCTGCGAGGCGCTGGGCGAGGAGGCGGCCGAGGCGGGGCTGAGCGAGGAGGAGCTGGGCAAGCTCACCGAGGCCGAGGCGCTGCTGACCAGCGGCTTCCTGGACCCGATCACCGACGGCAACGCCTGCGACGCCGTGACCCTGCTGGAGGGCATGTCGCCCGAGGCGCAGGGCATGGCGCTGGAGAAAATGGGCGACGCGCAGTTCGCCGCCCTGCTGGACGAGCTGCCCACCGAGGACAAGGGCCGCTTCGAGGCGCTCTACCAGAACATCCAGGACCCCGAGCGCCGCCTGCGCATGTGGGCGGAGTTCCAGAAGGCCGACGCCGAGAACCAGGCCGACGCCAACGAGGAGGACGTGGACTTCTGGGACGCGATCAACCCGTTCTCGGACTCCGACGAGGAGTACCGCAACGGGCAGCGGGACAAGATCGCCGACAACACGGCCACCGAGGTGGACGAGGAGGTGGCCTTCCTGCTCGATCGCATGAAGAAGGGCGAGACCGTCACCGCCGCCGACGTGGACGAGCTGGCCCTGCGCAAGGGCAAAGAGCTCGAGATGGAGATGCAGTACGGCTTCCTGCTCACCAACTCGCTGGGCTGGGACGCGGAGGGCAACCGCCCCGAGCTGGAGCGCCGCACCTGGTCGCTGGCCGAGCTGCAGAACGTCGAGGACGGCATGAGCCGCCTGCCCTCCGAGCACGTCACCTACAACCGTGGGTTGACCGAGATCCAGCGCGTGCAGACCAAGATGGTCGAGCAGAGCGACGGCACCTGGAAGAACAAGACCAACGTGGGCGGCGACGCCGCCAACGGCCGCATCCGCATCTTCGATCTGGGCGCCGACACCACCGCCGACACCTGGCGCACCGACCGCGACAGCCAGCTGGCCGGGCACGACACCGACCAGCTCAGCCTGCTGGAGGAGGTCATCACCCACGAGATCGGCCACATCTACGAGGAGAGCTCGGGCCTCGAGGAGAAGTGGCGAGACGCCTCGTCCTGGAAGGACTGGTCCAACGACACCCTGCGCCAGCAGCTCGCCAATGACGGCATGGCCCAGGCCGACATCGACCAGTTCATGACCGACATCGAGTCCGGCGACCGCCAACACAACGGCAACACCTACCGGAAGAACCACTACGGCGGCTACGTCAGCCACGACCAGGGCGCCGTGCCCGTCAGCGATCCGGGCGGCGACACCGAGTGGTCGATGGACGACAGCCGCGAGTGGTCGTATGCCGGCGAGACCCAGGGCGAACACTTCGCCGAGACCTACGCCAAGGCCACCCACGCGCCGGAGGCCCTGCACGAGGATCTGATCAGCCAGCCGCAGGCCAACATCGTCTCCGCGACGGCGGTGCGCGACGGCGCCAGGGCCAACGTCGACGCGCTCATCGCCGCCGGCGCTCCCCAGGCGGCCATCGACAGCGCCAACGCGTCGCTGAAGAAGGCCGAGGACCAGCTCGTGGACGCGACGGACATCGCCAGCGACCGCCAGAAGCAGTGGAACATCATGCGCCAGGACGTCTTCGGCCTCACCGACACGAAGGTCACCGAGGCCAGCACGGCGCTCAGCGGCGTCGCCAGCGGGAAGACCGGCGGGGACGCGCTCGTCGCCGAGTTCGAGGCCGCGTCGGAGCGCTGCGCCACGCCCTGGCAGCTCGATGCCCTCAAGAAGCAGTATATGGATCGCATCAACGCGCTCCCGTGAGACCCATGACGCGACGTCTGCTCCCTCCCGCCAGCCTGCTCCTCGTCGGGCTCGGCTGCGCCACGCCTGCCCAGGAGCACGGAATGCCCACACCGGCCCCCAAGACGCCCCCCGCGGGCGCCGACATCGAGGCGCCGCGCCCGCAGCTCCGCGCCTCGGAGTCCAGCTTCGACCTCTCGGATACGACCCTGGGGAGGGTCACGGCGGAGGGCTTCTCGTTGCGCCCCCTTACGCCGGGCGCCGCAGACGTGCGCGCCGCCGTCCCGAAGAGCCGGGCGATCAGCGCGCTCCCCGACGGCCGCTGGGTCGGTCTGGCCGAGGCCACCGGCGGCTGGCTTGCCCTCGTGCTGGACCCGTCTGGCCAGGAGCTGCAGCGCTTCACCATGACG
>CAZKWG010000561.1:0-5661 GCA_964556105.1 uncultured Enterobacterales bacterium
GCTCAGGTCCGCGACCACCGCCGGCGGGGTCGCTGCTGGCGCGGCGGGCTCAGCGGGGACGGGCGGCGTGGCTGGGACCTCAGGGGTTGTGGCGGTCGGCGGCTGGGCGGGCGCAGGCGGCGCCAGCGTGGTCTGGGCGGGCTCGGGCTCGCCCTGCTCCCAGCGGGTCCCGAGCAGGAAAGCCATACTGATCAGCAGCACGAGCAGGAGGATGATGATCCCCTGGTTCGAGCTCTGCGGAGGAGGAGGGGGCGGAGGCTCCGAGCCGCCGTACACGGGGCCTGTGGGAGCGGAGCCGCCTGGCGCGGCCGGGGGAGCGGCCGGAAGAGCGGCTGGCGGCGGGGCGGTCATGGGCGTGGCCGCGCGTGGCCCCTCCGAGGGCAGGCTGCTGGCCACGGCGTCCAGGTCGCGACGGGAGTGGGCCCCGCTGTTGTCGTCCAAGGGGACCAGCGTGATCACCTTCGGGTCGATCGGGACGGTCTTGCTCAGCGGCTTCGGGCTCTGCCGCGCGGGCTTGACGGCGCGGCCCTCGTCTGTATCGGCGCGGGAGGCCGATCGGCTCATGCCCTTCGGCGCGCTGCTCTGCAGGCCGACGGCGCTCAGGTGGCGTCGTTGCGCCTGGCTTGGCCTTGGCACCCGCGGGGTCATCGGCGGCGCGTCCAGGGGAGGGGCCGCGTGTAGATCGACGTTGGAGTCGGTCTGCACCAGCCCTGCCGCCAACATCGTCCTCAGGTGGACCAGCGTCCGGGTCCGCTCCCAGGGGCTTCGCTCCAGCAGGCCCCAGATCGTGGTGCGCGGCGTGCAGAGCTCGAGCAGCTTCCGCTCCTCTTCGGTTCGGGCCTCCCCCACCCAGGGCGAGACGCTGGCCCCGAGCTGCCGATTCAAGGTCGAGACCAGCTTGAGCTGGGCTCTCAGCTCTCCGACGAGCTCGCGCGAGCGGTGGCCGATCTGCAGGTTGTCCACGAAGACGGTGTCCAGCTCCTCGTGGCGGGGCGCCTCGGGGAGGGAGAGGAAGACGCAGAGGTTCTCGCGGAAGCGCTCCCAGAGCAGCCCCTCCAGGATCTCGGCGGGGAGGTGATCCTGCCGGAGCTGCGAGACCTGTCCGGCGCCGACGGCCTCCGCGCGGATCTGCTGGGCCAGCCCCTTGGAGAGGTGGCCGGCGGCGCAGGCCACGCGCAGCAAGGACTCGTCGTCCTCGTCGCAGTGCGCCGCGAGGATCTCGCCCATGGAGATGTAGACCGTGACGAGCCCACGGTCGGGAGACTCTCCCTCGAGCGCGCCCGTGAAGCCGTCGTCCAGCGCCTGGACGAGCAGCTCCTGGGCGCCGAGAGTCTCCTCTCGTGCCGATGCGTTCATGATGTGCGCCGCTCCACCTTTCAGGTTTTTATGACATGGGCGAGAAGGGCAACCCAGGGCGCTGAAAGACCTGTGATGGATGCGATTGTTAGAGATGGAAATATTTGGGTTCGGAGCACTGCTGTCGGTCAACCGCTGCCGCGGCCGCCCACCTGACTTTCCTGGCGTCGTTTCAGTAGACAGGCCTGTGTTCGCGGCGCATCCACCCTCGCCCTCGTCGCGGCACGCTGGCCGAGCTACGATCCGGTCAACCAGGAGGCTCTCGTGCCTGCAGCCGTCGTCTATGCTTTCGCGAACGGCGCCCTCGTTCGCGTACCCGTCGAGCTCATCAGCGCCGGAGAGCGCGCTTCTGAAGCCTATGCTCAGGCGTCCATGAGCGGCGGCTGTACGCTGTTGCTGCGCGGCGACCGGGACTACACGGTCGTGGTCCCCGGGGCGAACGCCGGTCAGATCGCCGCGCTTCGCGCCCGCGAGGGGCGCTCGGTCTACCTCGGCTTCCCGGGGCGCGGCGTCGTGCGGCGGATCCTGGCGAAGATCGCCGTCAACGACGGGGCTCCGCCGGCTGAGGAGCCCACCGCGCCGGTCACGGTCGGGAGGGGCCTCGATCTCACCGAGGGGCGGGAGGGCGCCGCGCCGCTCTGGCTGCTCCCGGACGGCAGCTTCTCCGTCCTCGCCGACAGCGCGGGCGCAGGCTTCGAGCGTCACAAGGCCCTGGTCAACGCCGCGCGCTGGATCTCCGGGCGCAGAAAGACGTCCTTCGAGCGCCTGTTCGCGCCGAGCGCCTTCCATCCGGACCAGGCGGCGCGCACCGAGGCCCTGACCGTCACCCAGGCGAGGGGCCTGCTGGCGCAGCTCTCGACGGCGATGAAAGAGGCCGCCGTCGGAGGGGCCGCGGCGCTCGCCGACGCGAGCGCGGCCGCGCAGATCCGCTCGGCCTGCGCCACGGTGTACTCCCACCTCATCGCCACCTCGCTGCGCGATCCGGGCTTCCGCGCCGCCGCGGACGAGGCGACGCGCGCGCTGTTCACCCTCATCGACGCCGAGCAGGGCCACGCCAGCGCCCGCCCCGCCCTCCGCGCCCACGCCGTCGGGCTCCTGCAGATGCGCGCGCCGGCGCTCTCGGACAGCGATCGCGCCCGCGCCAGGACCCTCGTTCAGAGCCTCGTGCGCGCCGCGCCGCCCTATGCAGAGCTGAAGGGGCCCTGGAACTTCGCCATCTGCTCGGCGGACGAGTTCCACGACGGCGAGTGCGACATCCTGCTGGAGAAGTACCGTTTCCGCGAGATCGAGAAGCCCGCCGACACGCCCGCGCCGCCGAGCTCCTGGCACGCCTACCGCGTGTTCGAGGCGCCGTTCTCCAACGTTCACGGCGAGCCCATCCGCCTCTTCGCGCGCTCGGCCCAGCCGACGGACGAGAACCACGAGATGGGCCAGCCCTTCTTCGTGGGGTTGCTGATCAACCGCCACGCGCAGCTCGGCTCCTTCGACATGCGCGCGGCCAACAGCAGGGTGCAGCAGCGCGGCTACAAGCTGATGATCAACTCGCAGTGCGCGGGTCTGACGACACGTTTCGCCATCGGCCGCGTCTTTCCGGATGCGGACATCTACTCGTCCTGGGACTCCACCTACTTCCGCAAGGACTTCGAGGGGCGCAAGGTCATCGCGTCCGAGGGCCTGGATTGCTTCTTCGCGTTGCTGCAGGGGATGTCCAAGGGCGAGAGCCACGCGTCCATCGACCAGCGCATGCGCCGCGTCCAATGGCGCCACCCGCAGGCCAACGCGGTGCCGAACTTCTCGCAGTTCGTCGGCCCGGCCAACCCGCTCGTGATCGGTCGTTACAGCGACGTCAACCAGGACGGGCGCGCGGACTTCTACGACGGCTTCCTGGACTTCGATCTGGCCAGCATCGCCGAGGACATCAACGCGGCGATGACCCCGCGCGACCCCGGGGTCAAGGCGACGCAGGTGAGCGGCGAGGCGGCCAACGGCCTGGGCTGGGCGGCCGGCAGCATGAACCGCGTGACCCAGTACTCGGACATCTGGGCCGGGCTGCCCGGCGACAGCGAGCACCTCTACGCCTTCCAGGCGGGCGGCTTCTACAGCCCGAGCGAGCCTCCCCACGACCTCGCGACGGCCCAGGAGGACCGGCGGAGCCTGGGCCGGCTGCCCGCGCTGGTGCGCTATGAGCAGGCCTCGGAGCCCGAGGGAGGGGCGGTCACGCTGCGGGCGGAGGTGCTCATGCACAGCTGGCTCAGCCACACGCCCAAGGAGCTGAAGCGCCTGCTCGTGGCGGCCGACGCCATGACCCGCGCGCTCGATCTCGGGCTGTTGACGGGCGACGCCACGCTTCGCTCTCCCGCCGGTCGGCGCGGCGCCGTGCTGCTCTGCCTGGCGGGCCTGCTGGAGTACCCCTCCGACCAGAACCGCCTGGACGGTCTCTGGAGCGCCGCGCTGCAGGCCCTGCGCCTCCCCGAGATCTCGCGCAGCGTCGTGCGCGCCTGCATCACGGACGCCGATCACGATCAGTCGAACTACTACGGCTCGCGCCGCGGGCTCACGCAGCTGCTGGAGAGCGTGAAGAAGGCCGACCCGGTCGCCTGGGCGAAGCTGGAGAGCGCCGACCCCGCCATCGGGCGCGCCGCCGAGCTGGCGCTCTGACGTGCAGGGCGCGCTCCTCTCGCTCGCCCTCCTGGCCGCGGACCCCGCCCCCGCGCCCGCGCCGGTCAGAATCGACATTGATGTCGTCAACGCGGACATCCGCGGCGTCCTGCGCCTGATCGCCGAGGTCTCCGACCTCAACTTCGTGCTGGACGACGCGGTGAAGGGCACGGTCACCGCGCGCATGATCGACGTCCCCTGGAACGACGCGCTGGCGGCGATCCTGGTGTCCGAGGGGCTCGTGGCCGTGCCCTTCGGGGACAACATCCTGCTGGTTCAGCCCGCCCCCTGAGCGCGCCCCGCCCCGCCCCCGCTCAGCCACCCAGGCGGGCGCGCAGGTAGCCGCTCACCATCCGCTTCGCCTCCTCGAGCACGGCCCGCCGCAGCGTCTCGTCGCCGCTGAGGCTCAACATCTGCAGCGCGCCCAGCACGGTCTCCGTCACCAGCGCCACCACCCGCTGCTCGTCCTCGGGAAGCCCCGGGTGCAGGCGCGCCTGCTGCGCGCCGATGATCCCCGCCATCGCCTGCTGATGGTCGCGCCGGCCCGCCTGAAGGGCAGGGTTCTGCGCCTGCTCGATCACGGTGCGGAAGCCGGGGTTCGCCAGGAGGAAGGCGTTGAAGGTCTCGATGCCAGCCGACACGCGCTCCTCGAGGGTCCGCTCGGCCGCCGTCGGGTCCGCCAACGCCACGGCGATCTCGCGCATCCGGTCGCCGTAGCGCTCGGCCAGCGCGACCAGCAGCGCCTCCTTGTTCGGGAAGAAGCGGTAGAGCGAGCCGATCGAGGTGCCCGCGCGCGCCGCGACGTGGTTGGTCGTGGCCTCGGCGTAGCTCATCTCCAGAAACACGGCGTCCGCGGCGTCGAGGATGGCGTCGACGCGGGCGCGGCTGCGGGCCTGCTGCGGATCTCGGCGTGGAGCGCTGCTCATGGGCGCATCTTAACGCGAGCACTTGCTCGTGTCTTCGGTGCGCGCTAAACATGAGTAAATACTCTCGTTCAAGGAGCGCCCCGTGGAGCACGTCAGCCCGCCCATCCCCGGCCCGAAGGGGAGCCTGATCCTCGGTAACCTGATGGAGTTCCACGAGGACCCGCTGGGCTTCATGGAGCGCAACGCCGCCCTGGGCGACATCACGGCCTTCCGTTTCCTGAACCTGCGCTGCTTCCAGCTCGTCCACCCCGACCACGTCCGCGCCCTCCTCGTCGAGCGCCAGGGCTCCTTCGTCAAGGGCATGGCGCTCCAGGGCTTCCGGCCGCTCGTCGGCGACGGGCTCTTCCTCAGCGAGGGCGAGCCCCACCGCCGCCAGCGCCGGATGATGCAGCCTCTCTTCCACCGCGAGCCGGTGCAGCGCTACGCCGTCACGATGCTGGACGAGATCGCCCGCACAGACGCCCGCTGGCAGGACGGGGCGCGGGTGGACATGGCCGACGAGATGAACCAGCTCGCGCTGAGCATCGCCGCCCGCACCCTCTTCGGCACGGGCATCAGCGAGGAGGAGACCGCCGCCGTGCGCGAGGCGATGAGCGCGTTCTCGCTCTGGTATCACCAGAGCACCCACCCGCTGGGGCCGCTGCTCCAGCACCTGCCCACCGAGGCCTCCCGCCGCTTCAAGTGCGGGAAGTCCGGGCTGTCGGACGTGCTGCTGCGCATG
>CAZKWG010000562.1:0-5660 GCA_964556105.1 uncultured Enterobacterales bacterium
TGGGAGGGCGCCGCCTGGGAGGACCTGCACGCCGCCGACCCCGACGGCACCCACGCCTGGTGGGCCGACTACCTGAACGCCCGCCCGCCCGGCGGGGAGAGCATGGGCGATCTCGCCGCGCGCGTGCTGCGCTGGCGGGAGGCGGAGTGGGAGCGCCTGCGCGGTCGCCGCTGGCTCATCGTCACCCACATCGGCGTCATCCGCGTGCTGGCCTGCCAGCTCCTCGGGCTGTCCGCGGATCAGGCGCTGCGCTTCGCGCCTGCGCGCGCCAGCCACTCCCTCTTCCTCCTCGCCGAGGCCGGCGCCGTCCTCGAGGTCCTGGGCGAGCGCCCGCCGCCCGCCGCGCAGCTCACCGGCGCGCGCGTCGTCGCCCCCCACACCTGGGAGCCCCAGCCTTGAGGCCCAGGCTCGCCCTCTCGGGCAGCGCCGGAACCGGCAAATCCACCCTCGGCCGCGCCCTCGCCGAGCGCCTCGCGCTGCCCTACCTGCCCGAGGGGATGCGCGGGCGCATCGAGGGCGGCCTCGACCTGCACACCCTCGACCACGGCTCGCTGCGCGCCCTGGTCGTCGAGCTCTGGCACGAGCAGCGCGCCGCCGAGAACGGCGCCATCGAGGAGGCCGGCGGCTTCGTCTCCGACCGCTCCTCCATCGACTTCGCCGCCTTCTGGCTGCACTACCACTTCTCCGAGGACGGCGCCGCCACCGCCGCCTTCTTCGCCGAGACCCTTCATCACGCCCTCAGCTACGATCACATCGTCCTGCTGCCCTGGGGCGTGCTCCCCCTGGTCGCCGACGGCGTCCGCTCGTCGAACCCCTGGGTTCAACGCCACTACCAGGCCACGCTCGAGGGCCTGCTCTTCCGCGAGGTCGGCGCGCCCAGGCTGCTGGTCATGCCGCCGATCCAGCAGCTCAGCGCCCGCGTGGACTGGGTCCTGGCGCGGCCTGGCGTCCCGTCCCGCTGAACCCCTGGGCCTACTTGGCCTCGGCGGGCGTCATGTGCAGGGCGAGCTCGAGGGCGACCTGCTGGCAGGTGGCGAGCCGGGGGCAGTGCAGGCACTGGCGGTCGCGCTTCTGAGGCAGGGCGTCCAGCGTGGTCGGACGAAAGCCGCAGTCCTCGAACAGGGCCGGGTCCGAGGTCAGCACGAAGGCGCGGGGCACGCCGAGGGCGCGGGCGTCGGCGAGCAGGGCGTCCAGCAGTCGGCGCTCGACGTCCGAGCTCTCGCCGGCCACCACGCCGACCTCGGCCAGATCGAAGTCGACCAGCGAGAGGGAGCCGACGCCGATGATCGTGTCGGCGCGCGCGGCGACCCAGTACTCGCGGAGGCGCTCGACGACCTGGCGCGGGGTGCGCGGCAGGAGGCGCTCGGCCCGAATGTGGGGCGCCATCAACGAGATCATCGCGGGAACGTCCGAGACCGTGGGCCGGCGCAGATCGATCATGGGTGACCTCCCACGCATAAATATGCATCGTTTCGAATGATCATGCAAGGTCGCGCCGGTCGATTGGTCAGTCGCCGGTAAAGCTGCCTTTGACCCCGAGGATGGGCAGGACGGGCAGGCCGTAGCTGTAGAAGATCGGCTGCCAGGTCACGCCGGTGATCGCCGGCTCGGGGATGCGCCGGTTGTAGACGTTCTGGATGTCCAGATAGCCCTCGAGGGCCCAGCGTCGGGCCTCGATCTGGCGGGAGAGCTTGAGATCGAGGGCGTGGAAGGACGGGAGGCGCTCGGGCCAGGCCTCCAGCGAGCGGGCCTCGGCCCGGAGGATGTCGTAGGCCTCCTCCACCTCCGGGTCGCGGGGGTAGCCCGAGGCGACGCGGAAGCGGCCGGCGAGGGTCCAGGCGTCGGTCATCGCCCAGGCCAGCACCGTCTGCAGCAGCAGGGGCTGGTCGAATGTGTAGGGCTCCCAGGGGTGGCCGGGCTCGTCCTGGCGCAGGCTGCGCGAGAGGGTCAGGCAGGTGCGGCTCGTCCACGGGCCCGCGGCCACGTTGAGCAGGGCCTCCGCGCCGGCGGCCACGCCGCGCCCCTGACCGAGCGAGCTGTCGTCCTCCAGCACGGCGATCCGGTCCAGGGCGCGCGCCCAGAGGTCCACCTCCGCCTCGACCGGGCCGCCGCCTGCCCGCTGGAGGCCGACGCCGCCGCCCCAGGCGCGGGGGAGGGGGAGGTAGGCGCCGCCGGGCAGCCCCAGCGTGACGTCGAAGGGAGGCCAGCCATGGTAGAGGCCGAGGTCCGCCGTCGCGGTCCAGGGCGCGCTGAGCGGGACGCGCAGGCCGAGGGAGCCCGAGGGCGCCGCGCGGGCGAGCTGGTCGGGCAGGAAGAGCGTCTCCAGGCGGGCGCTGACGGTGAGGGCGCGGGCGGCGCCGAGGCGCAGGGTGGCGTAGGGGTCCACGCTGCCGAAGAGGCCGCCGACCTGAACCCCGTTGACGGACATCTCCCAGCGGCCCAGCTCGCCGTCCAGGCCCGCCGACCAGCCCCAGTCGCCGCTCCCGGGGTCGGGCAGCTCGACCCGACCGCCGCCGCGCTGGCTGAGCCGCTCGTCGCTCAGCTCGTCCGCGTCGATGAGGGCCCACTCGCGGGCGGCGAACCCGCTCAGCGCGAGCTCCCGCGCGCCCAGGGCGAGGGTGTGCGCGAGGTGGACGCGCCGCGTGCCCTGGCGCAGGGTGACGGTGGCGCCGACGTCGTCGTTGGGCACGTCGATGCTGTCGTCGTAGCCAAAGGCGAAGAGCGAGGCCGCGCCGAGGTCCGCGCGCGCGCCCCAGTCCCAGAAGCGTGGGGCGATCGAGGCCTGCTGCTCGGTGAGCCCGGGGAGGAGGCCGAGGATCGCGTCCAGATAGCTGCGCCGTACGGCGAGCTGAATCCCGAGCTGCTCCTGCCGGCCCACGCGCGCGCTGGCGTAGGCGCCGCTGGAGACGAGGTCTACGGTGGCCTCGGCGCGGGTCTCCGGGGCCGCGGCCGCGGTGCGCAGGTCGAGCACGCCGGAGGTCGCGTGTCCGTAGCGCGGGGGCTGTCCGGAGGGGATGAAGGAGAGATCGTCGATGAAGGCGGGATGTACGGCGCTGGTCAGGCCGCCGAGATGGTAGACGAGCGGCACGCGCACGCCGTCCACGAAGAGGCCCGTGTCGCCAGGGCCGCCGCCGCGCACGAGCAGCCAGCCGGCCTCCAGCGGGGTGCGCAGGACGCCGGGCATGTTGGAGACGGCGCGCACCGGGTCCCCCAGGGTGCCCGGGATCACGGCGATCTCCTCCGCGCTCAGCCGGCGGATCACCGGCGGGCCGCCCGGCCGGAAGAAGGTCGCCACCAGGCCCTCGTCGGGCGCGGGCAGGAGCGTCGGCGCCGGCGGGAGGGGCGGATCGGGCGGCGCCGCGGCGGGGAAGCTGAGGGTCCACGCCATCTCGACCGCGACGGACTGCTCCCCCTCGCGCGCCGGCTCGAAGCGCAGGCTGGCCGCGACGCCGAGGGCCGCCGCCTGCAGCGCGGCCTCTGCTGGCGTCTGCGCCTCCGAGACGGGCGTGACGGTCTCCACCGCGCCCGCCTCGTCGATGAGCAGCAGCAGAAGAACCTCACCGCCGGCCTCTGCGCCGCTGACCGGCTCCAGGGTCGGCGCCGCCAGCAGGCGCGGGGCCAGGAGGGGCGGCGCGTCGACGGGCGGCGGCGGCTCAGCGGGGGCGGCCTCCAGAGGCGCTGGCGCAACGCCAGGGTCTGGCAGAGCCTGCGCCCAGGAGCAAGGTGTCAGGAACGCGAACCAGCCGACGCCCACAAGGAGAGCCTATCGCATCGCAGGCATGACGCGGCGCGTCGCCGTGTTCTAATGGCAGGGATCTGCCCTCCCACCCGATGAGGACCTGATGCGCATCCCGCTGTCGCTCCCCCTGCTGGCCTTGTTGTGTCTGGGGCCCGCTCAGGCACAGTCCGGGCGCGGCCTCGAGCTCACGCCCGTGGCGCAGGCCAACGCCGACCGCATCCTGGCCATGCCCTCCGCGGATCCCTCCGGCCGCATCAATCAGGTCCTCGCTGCCCGCGATCTCGACGACGCCAGCCTCTTCGCCCTCGCCACCCGCGCGCCGGGCCTGGTCGAGCAGCTCAAGGTCGAGCCCTACACCTTCGTCATGGACTATTTCGCCGCCGTCCCCGCGCCCGAGCTGCATCGGATGCGCCGCGGCGAGACCGTGATCCGCACCAAGAAGGAGTGGAAGAGCAGCTCGGCAGAGAAGCTGGCGGTGGAGGCGCTGGCCGAGGCGCTCGACCTCCCGCTGAAGAAGATCGAGGCCGTGCGCACCGGGCCGCTGGAGGGGCGGATCCTCCGCGTGGAGCTGGTGGCGGACGACAGCTCGGGCGTGGTGGAGATGGCCTGGCCGTCTACGCCGGAGCGCGACGAGAAGAGCCGCGACGCGCTGGCCAAGGTCTTCGGCGCGCGACCCTCCCACCGGGGCATGGGCGTGGGCGCGCCGCTCCCGCTGGAGGACGGCTCCTTCGAGCGGGCGGAGAGCCTGGGCACGGTCTGGCAGATCGAGAAGGGGCCCGATCTCGGTGGAGGGACGCCGGCGGCGGAGGTCAGCGTCGATGGGCGAAGCGCCATCGACGGCATCTCCAGCCTGCGCTTCTACGCCACGCAGCGCACCCGCCAGTTCCTCGTCGTCGCGCAGCGCGTCACGGTGGCGCCCTATACGCCCCTGGTCGCCCGCGTGATGTTGCGGACCGAGTCCGTCCGCAAGGAGTTCCTCCAGAACGCGAGCGACCTCTACCTGGAGATGAGCTTCGAGGACATCACGGGCGCCCCGGTGGGCACGCCGATCCGCGATGTCGGCGCGGGCGAGACCCACACCTGGCAGGCGCTGGAGGTGCAGGGCACCGTCCCTGACGGCGCCGCGTACGTGCGCGTCGCCCTGCTCAGCGGCCTGTCCGGCACCGCGTGGTTCGACGGCGTGACCCTGCTGATCGGCGAGTAGTCGCCGCCATTGTCGCTTGACGGCAGGCCCGACTTCGGCGACGATCAGGGGTGATGCACGCAAGAGCCCGCACCCTGATCTCCCGCCTCCTGCTCGCCGCGCTGCCGGTGCTCCTGCTCTCCGGCTGCGACGACAACCCGTGCATCTCGCTGTGCCAGCAGTACGAGCGCTGGATCGACACCTGCGACACCACCTGGGAGGCGCGCTTCTCCGATCGTGGCTGGGCGAGCGTGGACGACTGCTACGACACCTACTGGGGTGCCGACGAGACCGAGCAGGAGACCTGCCAGGACGAGACTGAGGCCATCTGGGAAGAGACCTGCTACTGAGCGGGTCTTTACGGCAGGGGCCGTAGGAGGGCGGATGAAGGTCACCGTCAGGGTGCCTGGGCGCGTCGCGCTCCTGGGCGAACACTGCGACTGGGCGCGGGGCGCGAGCCTCGCCGCTCCGCTGCCGCTCGGCGTGAGCATCGAGGCGGAGACCGCCCCGCGCGGACTCCGGGTGGAGACCGTGCTGGAGGGGCGCGAGCGCGTCGGCACCTGGCCGGAGGACGGGCTGGTCGATCGGGCCGGCGGCGCCCTGCGCTTCGCGCCCGCGGCGGCCTTCGCGCTCAAGGAGGCGGGGATCGACCCGCCGCCCTCCCGGCTCGTGGTCAGCGCGGATCTGCCGGCGGGGCGGGGGGAGTCGCCCCTGATCCGCAACACCCTGGCCAAGGAC
>CAZKWG010000563.1:0-5658 GCA_964556105.1 uncultured Enterobacterales bacterium
CACGGCGCGAACCGCCTCGGCGCCAGCGCGCTCATGCAGGGGCTCGCCGACGGCTACTTCGTCCTGCCCTACACCATCGGGGACTACCTGGCCCGCGTCGCTCCCGGCGAGATGGCCGCCACCCACCCGGCGTTCACCGAGGTGCAGGGCGAGGTCAAGAGCCGGGTGGACCGGCTGCTCAACGTGGGCGGCAAGCGCACCGTGGACTCCTTCCACCGCGAGCTCGGCCTGCTGATGTGGGACAAGTGCGGCATGGGACGCACCGCCGAGGGCCTGAAGGAGGCGCTCGCGCGCATCCCGGCCCTGCGCGAAGAGTTCTGGCAGAACGTCAACGTCCCGGGCAGCGCGGTCGAGCTGAACCAGGCCCTGGAGAAGGCCGGCCGCGTGGCCGACTTCCTCGAGTTCGCCGAGCTGATGGTCACCGACGCCCTCGAACGAAACGAGAGCTGCGGCGGCCACTTCCGCGAGGAGTTCCAGACCTCGGACGGTGAGGCCGACCGCAACGACGAGGCCTACAGCTACGTCGCGGCCTGGGAGTTCACCGGTGTCGGGGCCAGGCCGAAGCTCCACAAGGAGCCCCTGGAGTTCCGCTACGTCAAGCCGGCGAAGAGGAGCTACAAATGAGCACGCGGGACTTCACCCTGCACGTCTGGCGTCAGAAGGACGGCTCCTCTCCGGGCAAGATGGTCACGTACCAGGCCAAGGGAATCAGCCTGGACATGTCCTTCCTCGAGATGCTGGACATCGTCAACGAAGAGCTGACCAAGGCCGGCGAGGAGCCGATCGCCTTCGAGCACGACTGTCGCGAGGGCATCTGCGGCTCCTGCGGCTTCGTCATCAACGGCGTGGCCCACGGCCCGCTGAAGCGCACGACGGTCTGTCAGCTCCACATGCGCGAGCTGAAGGACACGACCGATCTGGTCATCGAGCCCTGGCGGGCCCGCGCCTTCCCGGTCATCAAGGATCTGGTGGTCGATCGCAAGGCGCTCGACAAGATCATCCAGGCGGGCGGCTACATCTCGGTCGCCACGGGCCAGGCCCAGGACGGAAACGCGATCCCGGTGCCCAAGCCCAACGCGGATCGGGCCATGGACGCGGCGACCTGCATCGGCTGTGGCGCCTGCGTGGCGGCCTGCCCCAACGCCGCCACCATGCTCTTCACCGGCGCCAAGGTGACCCACCTGGGCCTGTTGCCCCAGGGTCAACCCGAGCGGAACCGTCGCGTCCAGGGCATGGTCAAGACCATGGACGACGCCGGCTTCGGGCACTGCACTATGCACGGCGAGTGCGCCGAGGCCTGCCCGAAGGGCATCAGCCTGGACGTGATCGCCACCATGAACCGCGATCTGCTCCTGGCGACCCTCAGCTCCGACTGAGCGACGGGTCCGCCATGGCGCTCACAGCTCGCGCCGGTTCTCCAGCGCGCGGGCCAGCGAGCTCTTGTCCGCGTACTCCAGCTCGGTGCCCACCGCGACGCCGTGGGCCAGGCGGGTGACGCGGATGGAGAGCGGGCGGAGCAGGCTGGCCAAATAGAGGGCCGTCGCGTCGCCCTCGACGTCGGGGTCCATCGCCAGCACGATCTCGCGGACCGCGCCTCCCGCGAGGCGCGCGAGCAGCTCCCGCACCCGCAGGTCGTCCGGGCCGATCCCGTCCAGCGGCGAGATCGCCCCGTGCAGGACGTGGTAGCGCCCCCGGAACTCGCCCGTGCTGTCGATGGCCGGCACGTCCTGGGGCTGCTCTACGACGCAGATCGCCGAGGGGTCGCGCCGGGGGTCCGCGCAGATGAAGCAGGGGTCCGAGGCCGAGACGTTGCAGCAGACGCCGCAGCGCTTCATCTCGGACGCCAGCCCGCGGATGGCGTCGGCGATCTCGTCCGCCACGCCCTGCGGCTGCCGCAGGAGCCAGTAGGCGAGGCGGGTCGCCGTGCGCTCCCCGATGCCAGGGAAGCGCGAGAGCTGGCCGACGACGCGGCGAAGTGGATCGGGGCCGCCGCTCACGCCGCCCCTCCGGCCTCGAGCGCGACGAACTCCGCTCCCAGCGCGTCACGCACCCGCCGAACGACAGGGTGTCGCTCCAGCTCCGCGCGCAGGCGCGCCTCCTCGCGGGCGCGCTGCTCGCGATCCTCCTCGGCGCGGGTCTTGACCGCTCCGCTGCTCCGCACGGTGGTCTGAATCTGGGAGCAGGACGGGAAAAAACGGCCCAACCCCGCGAGAATCACCGGATCATGTGGCGGCGCAGCCAGCCGCAGGGACCGATCGTCCGCGAACGCGACGTGCAGCACCGGCGCGGCCTCGCGCACCAGCGCCGTGTGGCGCGCCCACTCCACCCAGGTCACCCCCTGCGCGTCGAGCCAGTCCTGCAGCGCGCGGTAGCGCTGATCCGCCGAGCCCGACACCTGCGGCGCGCCCTCGGCGGCCGACACCGTCGGGGCGAGCGCGGGCTCCGGGCGCGGCGCCTGCGCGGCCTCGCCGAGCGCGGCGAGGGTTCGACCAGGGCTGGGCGACGCCGAGGGCGCCGGAGGCGCGGCGGCGACCGGCGGAGGCGCGGCGGCGACCGGCGGAGGCGTGGCGGCGACCGGCGGGGGCGCGGCTGCGGGAGGCTGGGCGCTCAGCGGCTCGGGCTCCCCAGCCCCCGCCGACATCGCGCGCGGCGGCGCTCCACCGCCACGGGGCGGCCCCGCGGGTCCTCCCCCTGCCGTCGGGCCAGACGGGGGACCGGCGGGCCCTCGCGGGGGCGAGACCACGCCGCCCTGCCGCAGACGACGCTCCAGATCCTGGATGCGCTCGACGATATGGTCCAGCGGACGCGCCGGGCGGATCGCCACCAGACGCGCGACGGCCATCTCCAGCACCAGGCGCGGCCGCGAGGAGCGCGCGACCTGCTCGTGGACCTCGAGCAGCACCTGGAAGGCGCGCACGAAGAGCTCCGTCGGGACCCCCTTCGCCACGCCCTCCAGCAGCGCCCGCTCCTCATCGGAGACGTCCAGGAACTGGCGGCTCTGCGGGCTCAGCCCGACCAGCGTGGCGTTGCGCATGACCTCGAGCAGCTCGCCGGTGAACTGGGAGAGCTCGTAGCCGAAGGTATAGACCTCATCGATGGCCTTGAGGCAACGATCGGCGTCGCCCTGCAGGATCCCGCTGAGCATCTCGTAGAGCAGGCGACGGTCCACCAACCCCAGGATCTCGGCCACCTGGTCCACGCCCACCGTGTTGCCGCCGAAGCTGATCACCTGGTCGAGCAGGCTCTGCGCGTCGCGCATCGAGCCCTCGCCCGCCCGCGCGATGAGCCGCAGCCCGGCGTCCGGGATGTTCACCCCGTCGGCCGTGCAGACCTGCTGCAGGCGCTCGACCACGACCTGGATGGGGATGCGCTTGAAGTCGAAGCGCTGCACCCGCGAGAGGATGGTCTCGGGGATCTTCTGCGCCTCGGTCGTCGCGAAGACGAAGATGACGTGCGCGGGTGGCTCTTCGAGCGTCTTGAGGAGCGCGTTGAACGCGCCCTTCGAGAGCATGTGGACCTCGTCCACGATGTAGATCTTGTACTTCCCGCGCACGGGCAGGTAGCGGACCGAGTCGCGCAGATCGCGCACGTCGTCCACGGAGTTGTTGCTGGCGCCGTCGATCTCGATGACGTCGGGGCTCGAGCCGGTCGCGATCTCCAGGCAGCTCGGGCAGACCCCGCAGGGGTTCGCCGTCGGCCCCTTCTCGCAGTTGAGCGCGCGCGCCAGCACACGGGCCGCGGACGTCTTGCCCACGCCGCGGGCGCCCGTGAACAGGAAGGCGTGATGAATACGCCCCAGCGCAATAGCGTTCCCGAGCGTCCGGGTCACATGCGTCTGACCCATGATCGCGTCAAAGGAGGTCGGACGCCATTTGCGTGCGATTGCCTGATAGCTCATGTTGAACCTTCGCTCCTGCGCTCTCGGGGCCGCGGATGATGGCCGGGCACCCCGATGCCCTGGGAGGACCGACACCGTTGCTTCCTTCCGGACCTGGCGGGGTTCACGGGCTCCCAGTCACCGGGACCCGACCATCATCGGCGATCCCGAAACGCTTTCCGATGGCGGAGAGGGCGGGATTCGAACCCGCGGTACCTTTTTGGGATACACACGATTTCCAGTCGTGCACCTTCGTCCACTCGGTCACCTCTCCTCGTACATCGGAGCGCAGCGGGGTGGTATGGGTCCACCCCGGGGCAGCGAACAGGACCGAAGGGTGGCGGAGAGGGTGGGATTCGAACCCACGGTGAACTTACGCCCACAGTAGATTTCGAGTCTACCGCCTTCGTCCACTCGGCCACCTCTCCTGAAACCCCTCGACGGGTCCTATGTGCTTCCCTGCCGCAGGCGCCGGAAGAAGGATCTCAACATCGCCGCGGACTCTTCAGCCCTCACCCCCTGCACCACCTCGTAGCGGTGATTCAGGGCGGAGACCTGCGAGAGATCGCCCAGCGTGCCGAGGAATCCTCCCTTTGGATCCCGGCAACCATAGACACAACGCCGCACCCGCGCGAGCACCATCGCGCCCGCGCACATGGCGCAGGGCTCGAGGGTGACGTAGACCGTGCAGCCATCGAGCCGCCAGTCTCCGACCACCCGCGCGGCTGCGCGGATGGCGAGGAGCTCGGCATGCGCCGTCGGATCGCGATCCAGCTCACGGCGATTGTGGGCCGTGGCCAGGACGACACCATCGACGTCGCGGACAACGAGGGCCGCCACCGGCACCTCGCCCAGGAGCGCGGCGCGAGCCGCCTCTTCAAGCGCGAGGTCCATGAAGCGTTGTTCTTCGGGAAGCACTTTCGCTCTGCCCGTTCAAAGATCTGCCGGACGCCGCCCGCAGGCAAAGTCCGCTCCGGCCACGCCGGAAGGCAGCGAAACATTACCCATGCGCCCGCGCCCTGTCAAACTGCGCCCACGCTTTCGCCCCTCGGTGCTAGGATGGAGCCCCATGCACCCTCGCCTCCACAGCCTGCTGAACGCGCGCGTCCGCGCGCTGCTCCAACCGCGGGAGGAAGCTGTCGCGCAGCATCAGGCGCAGGCGAGCGCCCTGCGCGGCGAGCTTCGAGCGCTCGAAGACCGGGTGCGCGTCGCGCGCCGGCAGGCCGAGGCCCTGGCGGGGGAGCTCGAGCTCTTCAGCGCACCCTTCCACGCCGAGATGACCGTGCACCAGGCCTGGCTGCGCCACCCGCGCGCGCGGGAGGTCTTCGCTCGCTACCACCTGCCCGCCTGCGACCGGTGCGCGGTGCGCTTCGAAGAGACCGTCGGGGAGGCCGCGGCGGCCTACCGGCTGGATCTTCCGGCCCTGCTCGAGGCGCTGAACAGCTTGCTGGGAGACGGATGATGGCCGCCCTCCCCCGTGTATGATGTGAACCTTCGCAGCAAGGAGCCCCGATGCTCGCCCTCCTCATGGTCACCGCCGCGCTCGCGGCCACCGATGTTCAGCTTCGCACGACCGACGGCCAGACCCTTCGCGCGCTGACCCAGGTGACCGCGGGCGCGAAGCGCGGCGTCATCCTGGTTCACATGGAGGGCGGGAGCGCCGACGACTTCGGCTATCTCTCCGACCGCCTCTCGCGCAGCGGCCTGTCCATCGCGGCGCCCGACCTGCGCGGCCACGGCAAGAACCCGAAGAGAGAGCTCACCGAGGCGGACTATCAGGC
>CAZKWG010000564.1:0-5639 GCA_964556105.1 uncultured Enterobacterales bacterium
CCGGCTCTGCCTCATACAGATAAGCGACGGCTCCGGCGACGAGCATCTGGTGCGCAGCAGCTGGCGACCTACCTGGGCTGGCTGCTGCACGGGACGCGCGGCGGGCTGGTGGCGGGCGGGCTCTTCGTCCTGCCGGGCGCGCTGTTCATGGGCGTGCTCTGCGCGATCTACGCGGCCTTCCACCAGCTCCCGCTCTTCGCGGGGGCGCTCTACGGGGTCAAGGCGGCGGTGGTGGCCATCGTCGCGCAGGCGCTGCTGCGCGTGGCCAAGCGGGCGCTCTCCGGGCGGGCGACGCGCGGGGTCGCGGTCCTGGCCTTCGCGGTGCTGGCCCTCGATCTGCTGCCTTTCCCGGCCGTGGTGCTGGGGGCCGGGCTGTTGGGCGCTTCGCGGCCGGAGATCTTCGCCCCGAAGGTCGCCGAGGCCCCCGCCCTCTCCTCGAGGCCGCGGCTCTCGCGGACGCTCGGCGTGCTCGCCCTCGGGCTGGGCCTCTGGTGGGCGCCGGTGCTGGCGGCGCAGGCCTGGCTGGGGCCGGATCATGTGCTGACGCGCCTGGGGCGCTTCTTCGCCGAGGCGGCGGTCGTCACCTTCGGAGGCGCCTACGCGGTGCTGGCCTGGATGGCGGACCACGTGGTGCAGGACCAGGGCTGGCTGACGGCGGGCCAGATGATGGACGGGCTCGGGCTGGCGGAGACCACGCCGGGGCCGCTCATCCTGGTCGTGCAGTTCGTCGGCTTTCTGGCGGCATACCAGCAGCCGGACCCGTTCTCGCCCTGGGGCGCGGGGCTGCTGGCCAGCGCGCTGGTGCTCTGGGTGACCTTCTGCCCTTCCTTCCTCTGGATCTTCCTGGGCGCGCCCTATGTCGAGGCCCTGTCCGGGGCGCGGCGGCTCCAAGGGGCGCTGGGCGCGATCACCGCCTCCGTGGTCGGCGTGATCGCCAACCTGAGCCTGTGGTTCGCGCTGCACGTCGTCTTCCGGACGGTCGGCGAGCTGACCCTCGGGCCGGCGCGGCTCCCGGTCCCGGTGTGGCGCTCCCTCGATCCCGCCGCGCTGCTGCTGACGGCAGGTGCGCTGATCGCGGTCTTCCGTTACAAGCTGGGGATGGTGGGGCTGCTCGCCGGCGCGTCGGTGCTGGGCGTCCTCGCTCACCTGGGGGGACTGCTCCCATGAGCGCCGCTGGCCCCGTTCGCTGGGGCTTCGTCTTCCTCGCCTGCCCGCTGCCGCTCTCTGAGGAGCAGCGGGTCGCGCTCGTGCGGCTCGCGGCGCGCGCCTGGTTCGAGAACAAGACCGAGCTGGACCTCGTTGAAGAGGAGTTTCGTGCGACGGTGCGCCCGAGCTCGGACGCGGTGCTGCTGGGGAGCTTCTACGGGCAGCGCTTCTCGGCGGAGGTGCACCTGCCGGAGCGCTCGGGGAAGGTGGAATTCCTCGTCGCCGAGGCGGCGCTGCGCGCGGGCGGCCAGACGATCGGCGAGGCCTGAAGCGGCTCCTGGGCGGCCGGCTTGTTCCACGTGGAACAGGCGCTGTCGGCGACGGGTCTTTACAGGGCGCGCTTCTCAGGCCAACATGGGGGCAGGCGCTCTACGATCACATTGGCCCTGACGGGCTCATCGAGGTCCTCCATGCGATGGCTGCTCCTGTTCGTTCCGCTCACCGCCATGGTCGGCTGCAATCGTGACAAAGACGACGGCGGCGGCAGTGGGGTCGGCGATGACAGCGGCGAGACGCCGGCTGAGCCCACCCTGGTCCTGACCCTCGACACGGCGGGGAGCCTGGCTGGGGACGAGGTCGCCTACACGCTGAGCGTCGTGACCGGCGACAGCGAGACGCCCGTGACGGCCGACAGCCTGAGCTCCGACCTGGAGAGCGCGCTGAGCTACGACGCCGACAGCCTCGCGCCGACCCTGGCCGGCGACCACACGCTGACGGCGACCGCCACCTGGGAGGGCGAGGCGCTGAGCGCGGACGCCATCCTCCTGGTCTCGGCGGGCGCGGCGGAGGAGCTGGACCTGGCCCTCTCGGCGACCTCCTTCCTGGCGGGCGAGAGCGTCAGCTACACCCTGACCGCGACGGACGCGTATGGCAACGCGGTCGACACGAGCGGCGCCACGCTCACCCCCAGCAGCGCGGACGTGAGCGCGTCGGGCGGGGTGCTCTCCGGCACGATCCCGGGCGCCTATTCGCTGGCCGCCAGCCTGGACGGCGCCGAAGACAATGAATACTTTCAGGTACTTACCGGCGCGCCGGCCAGCATCGCGCTGACCCTCTCCGACATGGCGCTGGAGGTCGGGGACAGCACGACGGCCGAGGTCTACGTGGCCGACGCCTACGGCAACCCCATCGAGGACGGCTACACGCTCACCGTGGTCGGGACCGGCACCACGGTCCTGGACGGCGACACGATCACCTTCCCCGAGGAGGGCGAGTACACCGTCGTCGCGACGGCCGACGGCACGGAGCTCCAGGACAGCGTGGGGCCCCTGCTGGTGGACTCGAGCGGCCCCGACCTCGTGGTCGAGACCCCGGAGCGGGGCGACTGGAGCGAGACCACCTCTGGCACCGTCAGCGGCTACGTCACGGACGCCTGGTCGGGCGTCGTGGACCTCACCGTGCAGGGCGCGTCCGTTGACGTGGCCAGCGACGGCACCTTCTCCACGTCTGCGGAGTGGAGCTTCGGGATGAACGTGGTGGAGACCGCCGCCAGCGACGGCGACGGCAACACCGCGACCGACACGCGCAGCGTGCTGGCCGGCAGCTTCCTGGCCTACGAGTCCACGGCGGACTCGGCGATGCTCGCGCGCCTGAACGAGGGCGCCGGCGGTCTGGACGAGCTCGAGGCCATCGGCGAGGGTCTGGTGGCCGCCACCGACCTGGACGCGCTCATCCCCTACCCCGCCTACTCCTACTATGAGGAGACCTGCATCGACTACTGGTGGGACGAGGTCTGCTGGGACTGGTACTCGGTGAGCCTCTACATCACCTCCCCGCGCATCGGCTCCACCGACATGGAGCTGGACCCGCTCTCCAGCGGCAAGCTCCAGGCCAGCTTCATCGTGAACGCGCCCTCGCTCAACTGGAGCGCGTCGGGCGACGTGGTGGGCATCGGCTACTCCGGCTCCGGCACGATCACGGCGACCAGCATCACCGTGACCCTGCTGCTGACGCCCTATGTGTCGGGTGGCGACATCGGCGTGACGGTGGACAGCGTCGGCGTGGCCTCGAGCGGCTTCGACTTCGACTTCGACTCCTGGTTGTATGACGCGCTCGACTACGTGGGCGTGGACATCGACGGGCTGATCCAGGACTACATGGAGGACGCCATCGCCGACGTCGTCTACGACGAGGTTCCGGGCGTGATCGGCGAGGCCCTGCAGGACCTGGAGATCGGCTACACGTTCGAGCTCTCCGACAACACCTTCGCCTTCCTGGCGACCCCGGACGCCGTCACCGTGGACGGCACGGGCATCACGCTCGGGCTGGCGACCACGTTCTGGACGGAGACCTGGGCGAGCGCGTACAGCGGCCTGGGCAGCCTGTACTACGACTACTCGCAGCCCACCTGGTCGGGCAGCGCCGGCACGGCGATGGGCGTCAGCGCCGACTTCATCAACCAGCTCTTCTACGCGCTGTGGGGCGGCGGCCTGCTGGACATGAGCCTGACCGACGAGGATCTCGGGCTGGACGTGGCCGACCTCTCGCTGATCCTGCCCGGCCTCACCGACCTGACCGTGACGACCGAGGCGCTTCTGCCGCCGGTGGTCGTGCCGGGCAAGGGCGAGGATCTCCTGGACCTGCAGGTGGGCGACATGTTGTTGACCATCTACAACGGCGAGGCCGTGCCGGGGAACGAGTACCTTCAGGTCTACGTGGCGGCCGAGGCGGGGCTGAACCTGAGCGCCACCAGCGCGGCGACGCTGAGCGCCGAGATCGGCGACACCGAGGTCTGGTTCGACGTGGTCTACCCCGACGCGGGCTCGACGGAGGCGGTCGCCGCCGAGGAGCTGCTCACGCTGCTCGTGCCGATGATCCTGCCGGAGCTCACGGGCGCGCTCTCCGAGATCGAGATCCCGGAGATCGAGGGCTTCACCCTCTCCGGCATCACCGTGTCCCAGCAGGGCGCGGAGAGCGGCTACACGGTGTTGAGCGGATCGCTCTCGGGTAGCTGAGGCGGCCTTCGCCAGCATCGGATATGTGCGGCACCTCCCTGGAGTGAATCCATGTCGGAGAGGCCGCTTTCCGAGGCACCCCACACCGAGAGCGACGCGGGCACCGAGGCGCCGGATCACCCGGCGGCGCTCGGCGCTCCGGGCGCCGTGACGCGCCCGGCGAACCCCACGAAACCAGCGCGATCCCTCACCTTCTGGATCGTGGCGGGCCTCGTGGCCTCCGGCCTGACCCTCCTCGCCGTGATGGGCGTCGCCGCGGCGGTCTGGTACCTGACCACCCAGCGCTGAGCGGGCTCCCGTCCCCCGCTCCCGGGCAGGCTCAGTTGCCCTTGCAGCCCTCGGAGACCTTGCAGACGAAGCTGGAGGCGCTCGGGTGGAACGCGCCCGCGCCGTCCAGATAGACGTCCTCGGTCGGCGTGCCGACGGTGCAGCCGTCGGAGCGCACCTCGCTCTTCTCCGCGCCGTGCAGCGCCGCGCCGCGCGAGGCGGCGTTGCCCACCACGCTGCTGCCGCCGCGACAGGTCAGGGTAGCGCCACCATAGAGCTGCACGCCGCCGCCCTGCGAGCTGGCGGAGTTCATGCTCACCTGCCCGCCCGCGAGGTCCACGGTGCTGAAGCGCGCGTAGACCCCCGCGCCATCGACGGCCTGGTTGCCCTGGACCGCGCAATCGTCCAGCACCATCCCCGCGTAGTAGCCGTAGAGGCCGCCGCCGCTGTGGGCCTTGTTGTTGGCGATCTCGGTGCGGGTCAGCCGCAGCGTGCCGCGCTGCGCGTAGATGCCGCCGCCAAAGGAGGTGGCCTCGTTGCCCGTGACCGACACGTCCGTGACCGACACGTCACCGCCGCTGATCAGCATCCCGCCGCCGCTGTCGCCGTTCTTGCCGTTCTTCAGCGTCAGGCCCTGCACGGAGACGGTGCCCTCGGTGGTGAGCACCGTGCCGGCGCTGGCGCCGTCCAGGGCGGTCGTGCCGCGGCCGTTCAGGCTGCGAACGGTGATGCCCGTCCCGCGAACGTCCAGGTTCGTGTAGTAGGTCCCGTCGCAGAAGGTCAGCGTGCCGGGCCGGTTCAGGCGGTAGGCCACCGGGCTGGACGCCGAGCCGCGCGCGAAGGTGGCGCTGAGATCCTCGGAGGGGCCGCGCGCCGGAGAGAACGTGACGATGCCGCCCTCGTCGCCGGCGTTGCAGTTGTTGTCCTTGCCGTCGCAGCGCTCGGGCGCGCCCGGATAGGTCTGGTTGTCCGCGTCGTTACAGTCGGTCGCGCTGGAGACGAAGCCGCGGGGAGCCTCGCAGGCCACCGTCGTGCTGGCGCGGTCGCCATGATCGTCGCTGTCCTTGTCGGCGTACCAGGTCGGGGCCCCGAACGCGTCGGGCTCGTCGGTGGTGCCGTCGCAGTCGTTGTCCAGATCGTCGCAGACCTCCCGGCCGCCCGGCCGGGCCTCGGCCGAGCTGTCGTTGCAGTCCGAGCTGTCCACGACATAGC
>CAZKWG010000565.1:0-5637 GCA_964556105.1 uncultured Enterobacterales bacterium
TGAGAGCACCCGCGGTCGCCCCCCGGAGAAGGGCGGCAAGAGCAACGCCGGGGGGAACGGGAACAACGGGAACAACGGCAACGCCGGGGGGAAGAGGTGAGCGCGACAGGAGAGCCGGACGACCATCTCCGGATGCATGCGGCGCCGCCGGACCTGCTGGAGCGGGCGCTCCAGGGTCACCAGCGCCGCGCCGAGCGCCGCCGCCTGCTGCTGACGGCGGTGGTGCTGCTCGGCCTGGGCTGGCTCGGCGGCACCTCCTGGACCCTGCGCGCGCCCTCGGAGACGCCAACCGAGGCGCCGCCCGAGGCGCTCGGTACGCCGGTCGAGGTGCTCGATCTGCTCGCCCCCGACGCCAGCACGGTGGCCGTGGTCGGGAGCTGGAATCAATGGCAGGCGACGCCGATGATTCGACGCGAGGGCACCTTCTTCACGGTGCTGAGGCTCCCCCCTGGTCGATACGAGTATATGTTCCTCGTCGATGGACAGCGGTGGGTGCCAGATCCGGACGCGCCCCTCTCCCGGGACGACGGGTTCGGGCAGCGTAATTCCATTCTGGATATCTGAGTCGATTCATCCTGCGCTCCGCGCGCTCTCGCTGGGTGTGCTGCCGCCCCTGGTCCCCGCGCTGCCGCCCCCTGAGCCCGACGCCTGGTTCGTCGAGGCCAGCGTCGTCGGCGGGGCCAGCCTGGGGCCCGTGTCGGGTCCGCTCGGCGAGGTGCTCGCGTTCGGCGTCTGGCGTCCGCCGATGGAGCGCGCGCGGGCCTCGGTGCTGGCCATGAGCGACGTGCGGGCCCTGGGAGGAGAGGCGCCCGCCCTCTCCGATCTTCACGCCCTGCAGGCCAGGCTGGGTCAGCGCGGCGGGCCCTTGAGCGTGGCGGGCTCGCTCACGGGGAGTCTGGCCTCCGATCCCTGGTCTGAGCTGGGGGTCGGCGCTCAGCTCGCCTCCTCGCGCCTGTCCGCCCCGCTCTACACCAGCGTCGAGCTCGCGCTGCTCGGTCGGCAGGACGCGCAGCTCTCCGCGGTCGGTCTGCTCGCCAGCGCCCGCGGCGAGCTGCGGGTCGGGCCGCGCGCTCAGCTCAGCGCGCACGTCGAGCGACGCGCCTTCGGCGCCCAGGCGCCCAGCCTCACCACCATGGGCCTCGGGGCGCGGCTCAGCCCTCATCCCGTCCTCGGGCTGCGCGCCGGGCTCTCGCTGTGGACCTCGCTCGGCGAGCCTGACGTGGTCTGGGCGGATCAGGTCGCGCCCGGCGAGGCCCTCGTGACGACGAAGGTGGTCGGCGAGCTGCGCCTCCCGGGCGGCTGGTCGGCGCCGCTCGAGCTCGCCCTGACCTCGGATCTGGTCGGAGACGAGCCCCTCAGCGGCGCCCTGCGCGCCGGCGTCACCTGGTCGCGCACGCCCCGCCGGGAGAGCGGCGGACCCAGGCCGGTGCGCCTCTGCCTGGACGCGCCCCAGGCGCGCCTGGTCACGCTCAGCGGCAGCTTCAACGGCTGGAGCGCCGAGCCGCTCGTGGAGGAGGGCGGGGGACGCTGGTGCGCGACCGTGACGCTCTATCCCGGCGTTCACACCTACGTTTATGCGGTGGATGGCGTGATCGTCACGCCGACGGACGCCCAGCTCGTGCGCGAGGACGCCTTCGGCGTGCGCGAGGGCGTGCTGGTCGTCGGGGACTGAGCCGCCCGCGTCAGCGCGCCGTCGCCGCCTCCAGCGCCTTCCACGGATCGTCGCCCTTGGACGCCTCCTTGCGCACGTCCTCCATGAACGCGAGCAGGTCGCCGCCGTTCTTCTCCAGCAGGGCCTCGAAGATGGGACGGCGGTCGTTGTAGGTGCGGAACTGGATCAGGCGGGCGTTGTTCCAGGTACCCTTCGTCGCCGCGCGCACCGCCCAGTCGCCGTCGTGGAAGGGGGCGGCGGCGACCAGCGCCGGGAAGGCGGCGAAGATCTCCGCCTTGCGCGCCAGCTTCTGCTCGTCGGTCAGCGCCTTGTCCTTGTACACCGCCTGCAAGGACTCGTAGAGCTCGCGCTGCAGGCGCCGCCAGAGCACGCTGTCCTCGTGGTCCTTGTTCGCCTTCTGTAGCTGGGTCGAGTCCGGCCCGTGGCGGGCGATGATGTAGCCCTCGGCCGCCTCGTCACCGACGAAGCTGGCGAAGCTCTCGTTGAAGGCCACGCTGCCGCGGATCCAGACGGTGGCGTGGGCCAGCTCGTGCAGCACCAGCTTCGCCACCTCGTGCTCGGTCCCGTCCAGCATCCCTGGCAGGAGCGGGTCGGAGAACCAGCCCAGGGTGGAGTAGGTGCCGATGCGGCGCTGATAGACGTCCAGACCCTCCGCTGTCAGGCGGGCCTTCCAGCGCTCCATGTCCTCCTCGCGGAAGAAGCCCAGGTAGGGCACGCGGCCGACGACGGGGAACCACCAGGTGACGGGCTCGAAGGCCAACGGCTGGCAGGCCGAGATGTTCCACATCTTGCGGTCCCAGTCCAAGGAGATCGTCTGGTAGGCCTTCGTGGGCTTCAGCCCGATCTCGTGGCCATAGGCCTTGATGTCCTCCACCAGCGCCAGGCCGCGCAGCACCTTCGGGCTGATGTCCGGGCGGGCGCGCGCCTCCTCGAAGCTCTCCCGGCTCGCCAGCAGCTCGCCCTGATACCAGGCCGAGCGGATCACGTAGCCGGCGCGGCAGCCCGGGATGAGCAGCGCGAGCAGGACCAGCGCGCCGAGGGAGACCAGCACGCTCGAGCTGACGCGCAGCGCGCGCCGCCGGGGGAGGGGCGGAGGATGGGCGTTCATGGGGACATCATAGCCTCGGCGTCCCGGGTCGCAGCGGTTCTGATGTTGACAGTAATCACTGTTATGTTTACAGTAATGTCATGACGCTCACCGAACACCGCGCCCGCACCCTGACCCTGGCCGAGCTCGCCGAGCGCGCCGGGGCGCTGGTCTCGCGCGCCGGGCTGCTCATCGAGGACGGTCGGGTCGGCGCCCTGGACGAGCGCACGCTGCGCTACCACCAGACGCTGGGCCTGCTGGATCGCCCGCTGCGCTACGAGGGCCGGCAGGCCCTCTACGGCTACCGCCACCTGCTGCAGGCCGTCTCGGTTCGCCTGCTCCAGGCGCGCGGCCACAGCCTGGCCCAGATCCAGAGCGCGCTGACGGGGGTGAGCACCGAGGCGCTGGAGGCCGCGCTGCTCCGCGACCTCCCCGATCTCCCCGAGGCCAGGGACGCCATCGTCCAGGCGCCACAGCCTCCGCCCGCGCCGGTCCACCTGATCGCCGCCGAGCTCGCCCCGGGCGTCACCGTCCTGCTCGACCCGCGCCACGCCGCGCGAGCCGACCGCATCTTCGCCGCGCTCTCCGCCGCGCTCCCTGATCTGAACCTGTCTGGAGGTCCCCGATGATCGCCCCTCTCCCCATCGACGTCCGTCCCTGTCCCCACGACCCGCGCGGCCTGGGAGGCCTGATGGTCCTGGTCGACGCCCGCCCGCGCCCCCTGCCGCTGGAGCGGGTCACCGTGCGCGCCGAGATCATCGGCGACGTGGCGCGCACCGTGGTCGAGCAGCGCTTCACGAACCCCTACACCTCCGCCCTGGAGGCCATCCACATCTTCCCGCTGCCCGAGCGCGGCGCCGTGGTGGAGATGGAGCTGCGCGCTGGCGACACCGTGGTGCGCGCGGAGTGTCGCGAGCGGGTGGAGGCGGAGCGCACCTACCAGGCGGCGGTGAGCCAGGGTCATCGCGCCGCGCTGCTCACCGCGGAGGGCGCCGACGTCCACACCCTGCGGGTCGCCAACCTGCCGCCGGGCGCCGCGGCCACCGTGCGCCTCGTCCTGGTCGAGCGGCTCGAGGCCCAGGACGGGCGGCTGCGCTGGCGTTTTCCCACCGTGGTCGCCCCGCGCTACACCCCGGGCCAGCCGGTGGGGCACGCCGGACCTGGCGTGAGCGCGGACACGGATCAGGCCCCCGACGCGAGCCGGCTCACCCCGCCCCTGCGCCTTCAGGGCGGCACGACCCTGGACCTGGAGGTGCGCCTGTCCGGGCCGCTGCGCCACCTCAGCAGCTCGCTGCACGCCCTCTCCCTGGCCCTCGAGGACGGCGGCGTCCGGGTCGCGCCCAGCGCGAACGCCACCCTGGACCGGGACTTTCTCCTCTCCTGGAGCACGGGGCTGCCCGACGCGTTCGCCACCCGCGCCTGGACCGACGGCCGCCACACCCTGGTCGTGGTCGAGCCACCCCTGGACGTGCTCCCGCCCGCCCTGCCCCGCGACGCGGTCTTCGTGGTCGACATCTCCGGCTCGATGGGCGGCGAGAAGATGGACGCGGCGAAGCGCGCGCTGACGACGGCCCTGCACGGGCTGATGGACGGCGACCGCTTCCAGCTCCTGGCCTTCGACGACCGCCTGGAGCGCTTCTCCGCGGACTTTCTGCCCTACGGCCAGCGCACCCTGGCCGAGGCCGACCGCTGGGTGGAGCAGCTCCAGGCCCGCGGCGGCACAGAGATGCTGCCCGCCATCCAGGCCGCCCTGGCCGGCGAGACGCCCGCCGGTCGCCTGCGCACCGTGCTCTTCATCACCGACGGTCAGGCGACCAACGAGGCCCAGCTCGTCGCCGCCGTCGCCGGACGTCGGCGCGCCGCCCGCTTCTTTACGCTGGGCATCGACACCGCCGTCAACGCCTCGCTGATGGAGCGCCTCGCCCGGGTCGGCGGCGGCGTCGCCACCCTCTGCGCGCCGTCCGATGACATCGAGGCGGTCGTCGCGCGCATCGAGTCGCGCTTCGGCAGCCCGCTGCTCACCGATCTCGTCGTCGAGGGTGGAGCGAGCGCCCGACCGGAGCCCGAGGCGCTCTTCGTCGGCGCCCCCGTCTCGCTCCTGCTGGAGGGCGCGCCCGCGCAGCTCAGCCTGCGGGCGGTGAGCGCCAGCGGACCCTGGAGCGCCGTCGTCGCGCCGCGGACCATCGCGACGCGGCTGGGCGTCGCCTGGGCGCGCGAGCGCGTGGCCTGGCTCGAGGAGCAGCTCGCGCTCAAGCCCTTCCAGGACGAGGCCCTGCGCGGCGAGATCCTGCGCGTCGCGCTCGGTCAGGGCATCGCCTCGCGCTTCACCGCCTTCGTGGCCGTAGACACCACGGTGAAGACCAGCGGCGAGCGCGTCACCGTCGTCCAGCCCGTCGAGCTCCCCGCCGGCTGGGATCAGGAGCGCTTCGCCGCCGCCCCGACGACGCGCAGCCGCTCCCAGGCCGCCCCGGGTGGGCCGCCCCGCCCGCCCGCGCCCGCGCCCATGGCCGCGCCCAGGCCCGCTCCCGCGGCGGCCTCCAAGATGCGCATGGCGCGGTCGGCCGCGCCCCGCGAGGAGGCCGAGATGGACGCGGATGACCTGCTCTCCGGCCTCATGGACGCGATGCCCGCGCCCCCGCCCGCGCCTCCGATGGCCTCGGCGCCCGCGACGCCGCAGCGCGCCGAGCTCGCCCGCAGCGCGAAGAAGGAGGCAAGGGAGGCCGTCGCGTCTGACCCCAGCGCCCGTCTCGCCGCCATGCAGTCCGCCGACGGCAGCTTCGGCGCCGATCCTGCGCGCACCGCCGCCGCCCTCGTCCTGCTCGTCCTGCTCGGCCACACCCGCCGCGCCGGCCTGCGGCAGCGCGTCGTCCAGAAGGCC
>CAZKWG010000566.1:0-5623 GCA_964556105.1 uncultured Enterobacterales bacterium
GGTGGCCAGCATGGCGGCCCGATGAGCCCGCCCCTCTGTTGGGTCGAGGTCTCCTGGCGACAGGGGGGCCAGCAGGCGCGGCTCGCCCTGGCGCAGCTCGGCGTCGCGCGCGATGTCCCGGCGTTGACCCTTCAGACCTGCGCGCGCATCGGCTGGCTGCTGGCCGGGCCCGGCGCGGAGGGGGCGGGGGCGCGGCTGGCGCGTCGGATCCGCGCCGGGACGGGCGTGGCCCCGGTGGAGCACCAGGGCGCGCGCGCGATCCACCACCTGTTGTACCTCGCGTCCGGCCTGGACTCGGCGGCGGAGGGCGAGCTGGACGTCGGCCGCCAGACGATCGCGGCCCTGGGCGCGGCCCGCGCGCAGCACCCCGACGCGCCCTTCGGGCTGGTGGAGCACGTCCTCTACCGGCTGCTGCGGCGTGGTCGGAGGGAGGGCTGGATTCGCGCCCGGACTGGCGTGCCCGAGGCCGCCTCCACCCTGGTCCTGGCGCGCGAGCCCCGCTCGGTCGGGGTGATCGGGGCCGGCGCCATGGGCGAGCGCGTCCAGGTGGCGCTCACCCGGGCGGGCGCGCCCTTCGGCTGGTACAACCGCACCGTGCGGCCGGGCCTGAGCGGGCTGGACGCGCTGCCGCCACACGAGGCCTGGATCGTCACCACCGGGGCCGGCTCGGCCTGGTTCGAGGCGCCCGCGGGGGCGCGGCTGGTGGTGGATCTCGGCCAGCCCCCGCAGGCCCTGCCGCATCCCCAGCTTCCCCCCGGCGGGCTGCTGCTGCTGGACGCCCTGCTGGACGCCGCCGCGCTGCGCCTCACCGAGCGGCAGCGCCAGGACGCCCGCGCCGCCGTCGAGGCCTCGGCCCAGGACCTGCTGGCGCGCCTTCGTCGCTACGCCCTGCCCAGGCTGCACGACCAGGGACCCCGACCATGAGCGCCTCCCGCCGCGTCCCCGCGATCATGGTGCAGGGCACCGCCAGCGGCGTGGGCAAGAGCTGGCTCTGCGCCGCCCTCTGCCGCGCGCTCGCCCGACGGGGCCTGTCGGTCGCCCCGTTCAAGGCTCAGAACATGAGCAACAACGCCGCTCCCGCGCGGGATCTGGAGGGCGGCTGGGGCGAGATCGGGCGCGCTCAGGCGGCCCAGGCCCTCGCCTGCGGGCGCGAGCCTCATGTGGACATGAACCCCATCCTGCTCAAGCCGCGGAGCGAGGTCGGGGCGGAGGTCGTGGTGCACGGGCGGCCGGTCGCCACCCTGCACGCGCAGGACTACCGGGCGCGCCGCGAGGTGTGGTGGCAGGCCGTCGGCGCCTCCTACGCCCGCCTCTCCCAGACGGCGGAGATCGTGGTCATCGAGGGGGCCGGCTCGCCCGCGGAGATCAACCTGCGCGCAGGCGATCTGGTGAACATGGCGATGGCGCATCACGCCGACGCGGCTGTGCTGCTGGTGGGGGACATCGACCGCGGCGGGGTCTTCGCCAGCCTCTACGGCACGCTCTCCTTGCTGCCGCCCGAGGATCGGGCGCGCGTGGCTGGGCTCGTGATCAACCGCTTTCGAGGCGATGTCTCGCTGCTCGCGCCGGCGCTGCCCGGCTTCGGCGCGCGGGTGGGCGTGCCGGTGCGCGGGGTGCTGCCCTTCGCGCCCCACATCCACATCGACGAAGAGGACAGCCAGGACATTCGAAGCGGGGCCGGGCTGTTGGACGTGGCGGTGATCCGCCTGCCCACGGCGGCCAACGTCACCGATCTCAGCCTGCTGGGCCGCGAGCCCAACGTGGGCATTCGCTACGAGACCGAGCCCGCCCGGGTCGGCACCCCTGACCTGCTGGTGCTGCCCGGCAGCCGCGACACCCTGGCCGACCTGGCCTGGTCGGAGAAGCGTGGCCTGGCTCCGGTGATCCGCGCCTGCGCGGCCCGCGGGGTGCCCGTGCTCGGGCTCTGCGGCGGCTACCAGATGCTCGGCCGTCGGCTGGGGGACGCGGCCGGTCTGGACCTGCTGCCCGTGAGCACGGACTACGCGCCGCAGAAGGAGGTTCGACCGACCCGCGGGCGCACCTTGGGAGGCTGGCTGCTGCCCGCCGGCCTGCCCGTCGAGGGCTACGAGATCCACTACGGCCGCACGGCCGGACGACAAGCGCTGGTGGATCTGGAGCTGGGGCCGGACGGCGCCGTCGCCGGCCTGGTCGCCGGCACCTACCTGCACGGCTTGCTGGACAGCGCGCCCGTGCGGGAGGCCCTGGTCCGCGCGCTCTGGTCGCGCCGGGGGCTCGACACGCCCCCTCCAACGCCGGAGCGCACCCGGGAAGCCCACCTCGACGCCGCGGCCGATCTGGTCGAGGCCCACCTGGACCTGAAGGATCTGCCGCCATGAGAGCGATGACCCTGATCGGCCACGGCAGCCGAAAGATGGAGGGAAACCAGGATCTGCCGCTCCTGGCCTCGCGGCTGCCCGGCCTCGTCACCTGCGGTTTCATCGAGCTGGCGCTGCCCACCGCCGCCGAAGCCCTGGACGCCGCGGTGGCCGCGGGGGCGACCGAGGTCGTCGCCGTCCCCGCCGTGCTGCTGGCCGCCGCGCACGCCAAGAACGACGTGCCCATGGCCGTCGCGGCGGCTCGGCTGCGCTATCCAGACGTGCGCTTCTTCGCCGCGCGCCCGCTCGGGGTCCACCCTGGCATGGTGCGCGCGCTGGCCGACCGCTACAGCGAGGTCTCGGCGGAGCTGGATCCCGAGCGCACCGCCGTGCTCCTGGTCGGGCGCGGGTCCTCGGACCCGGACGCCAACGCAGACCTGTACAAGCTGGCGCGCCTCTTCGCCGAGCGCCGCGGCCTGATGGCCGTGGACGTCGCCTACTCCGGCGTGACCACCCCCACGCTCGAGGCCGCCTGCACGGCCCTGCTCGCCCGCCGCCCGCGCGCCCTGGTCGTGTTGCCCTACCTGCTCTATCCGGGTGTGCTGCTGGACCGCCTGCGCGCCGAGCTCGCGACGATGGCGGCCTTGCACCCTCGCCTGACCCTGCGCGTGGCCGATCCGGTCGGGACCCACCCGGCCATCGTGGACGTGCTGCTGGAGCGGGCGGAGGAGGCCGTCTCCGGCACAGGGGGCATGTCCTGCGACGCCTGCAAGTACCGCGTGCCGCTGGAGGGCTTCGCCCACGAGGTCGGCGGCGCGCAGGGTCTGAGAAAGTCCGCTGCCCACCTGGTGATCCCTACGGACGCTCCCGCTCATGCGCACACCCCGCCGCGTCGCCATGTGCTGGTCTGCGTCAACCGGGACTGCGCCGACCGCGGCGCCGTCAGCGTGCTCAACGGGCTGCGCGCGCGTCTGCGCGAGGACGGCCGTGACCGCGAGGTCCGCACCACCCGCGCCATGTGCATGGGCCGCTGCGGCGAGGGCCCGGTGGTGGCCGTCTACCCCGATGGGGTCTGGTACCGGCGCGTCAGCGCCGACGATGTCGCTGAGCTGTACACCTCACACCTGACGGAGGGGCGCCCGGTCGGGCGTCTCATCGACATGGTTCTCGGCTGAAAAAAGGAGCATCCCCATGGCCTGTCACGAGATCGCCGCGCTGCGCGTGGCCCTTCACACCCTGCTCGGCACCCGGCCGGGCCACGAGCTGAACCACGAGCTGGCGGAGCTCGGGCCGCTGGTCGACGCCGAGGGGCCGCTCAAGCGGCTCACCGAGGCCCGTGACCTCGCCGCCATACGCCGCGCGCTCGAGGCCAGCGCCCAGGACCTGGAGGCGCGCGTCGCCACGATGTCGGCCGAGGATCCGGCCACCGGCTATCACCGCGCCCTGGTCGTCACCGTGCGCGGCGTGCTGCGCGACGTCGAGCGCGCCACCCAGAGCCTGGAGCGCTTCTACCTGGACATCGAGGACACCCACGACCTGCTCCACGAGGTCTTCCCAGGCTCGGCCGATGCCTGAGATCAAGCAGGCCCTGATCCTGGAGAGCGCGCCCGCTGGCCCTGGCTACCACGCGCTGCTGGCGGACGCCGAGACCGATCTCGGCGCCCTGCCCGGGCAGTGGGCGGCCTTCCACACCGACCTCCCGAACGCGCAGAAGCCGGGCGACGTGCTGCGCCGCGCCTGGAGCTTCGCCGAGCTCTCCGGGCCGCGCCGCTTCCGCCTCTTCGTCGCCGTGGTGGGCCCCTGCACCCGCTGGCTGGCCGCCAGCGCGCCCGGGGAGCGCCTGCGCTTCACCGGCCCCTGGGGCAGCCGCTTCCGACTGGACGAGGATCCCGGGCCCGCGACCTTCTTTGCCGTCGGATCCGGCATCTCGCCCATCGGCGCGATGGTGGACGCCGCCCTGGCCGCGGGCCGCGCCTGTCGCCTGCTCTGGGAGCGCCCGACGCCGATGCTGGAGGAGAAGCTCGGCGCCTGGGAGGCGGCCGGGGCGCAGGTGCAGGTTGGAGCGCGGCTCGAGCCGCGACCCGACGGAGCCCGCTGGTGGCTGGCCGGCGACGGCCCGCGCATCGACGAGGTGCTGACGATCATCGACGCGCCGCCCGAGCGGGTAGAGCGCTTCTACACGCCCCGGGGTGCCGCGTGAGCGCTCCCATCGCCCTCGTCGGCGCGGGCCCCGGCGACCCCAGCCTGCTCACCCTCTCCGCCCGGCAGCTGCTGGACCAGGCGGAGGTCATCGTCTACGACGCGCTGGTCTCGCCGGAGCTGCTGGCCACGCTGCCGCAGGGCGCCGAGCGCATCTACGTGGGCAAGCGGCGCGGCGATCACGCGATGAGCCAGGAGGAGATCAACCGCCTGCTCGTCGCGGTGGCCCAGCAGGGCCGGCGCGTGGTGCGGCTCAAGGGCGGCGATCCCTTCGTCTTCGGGCGCGGCGGCGAGGAGGTCGAGGCCCTGCGCGCCGCCGGGCTGCCCTCGGTGGTGGTGCCGGGCGTCAGCGCCGCCCTGGCCAGCCCGCTGCTGGTGGGCGTGCCGGTCACCCATCGCGGGCTGAGCGGCGCCGTCACCATCTTTACCGGCCATGAGCTCGACACCCTCTTGCGAGACCCGCCGCGGCTGAAGGCCCTGGGAGACACGGCGCACACGCTGGTGATCCTGATGGGGCTGGCGAGGCTGGCCGAGCTGGCGAAGGCCCTCCTCGCCGCCGGTCGGTCCGCGGACACGCCCGCGGTGGTGGTGCAGGAGGCCAGCACCCCACGCCAGCGTCATGTCGTCGGTCGGATCGACCAGATCGCCGAGGTCGCGGCGGCGGCGCAGATCGGCGCGCCGGCCACGGTGATCATCGGCGCGGTGGGAGCGCTGGCGCTGGAAGGCGAGGAGGCACGATGATCTTGCCGCTGCTGCTGGCTTGCGCCGCGCCGCCGCCCCCCGGCCCCCGGATCGTGAGCCTGCACGACACGACGACCGAGATCGTGGTGGGCCTGGGACGGGGCGCCGAGCTGGTCGCCGTGATGCAGCCCGAGTTCCTCTCGCCCGACGCCCTGGCCGCCGTGGACGGTCTGCCGCGCCTCGGGGCGCCGGTCTCGCGCGAGGCGCTGCTGGCCCTTCATCCCACCGTGGTCCTGGGCACCGAGGACGTGATCCAGCATCAACCAGAGATGGAGTCCTTGTCCGGCGCCGTCTGGATCGATCCGGTCGGGATCGAATCTCAGGCGTTTGCCGCCCTTCTCGAGCGT
>CAZKWG010000567.1:0-5600 GCA_964556105.1 uncultured Enterobacterales bacterium
ACGAGGTCGTCGTCGCCCAGCTCGGCCTGGAGCCCGACCCGGCGGTGCGCCGCATGCTGGCCGAGGTCCTGCGCGAGGCGGGGGCGGGTCCCGCTGCGGAGGGCCTCGCTCTGGCCGTCCAGGACGAGGAGGCCGCCGTGCGCGCCGCCGCGATGCGCGCGCTGGGCGGGCGCGCCGACGGCGCGAAGCTCGGGTCGCTGGTGCTGGACGGGCTGGACGATGTCGATGCGGATGTCCGGAAAGAGGCGGCGCGTTCCGCGGGCTGGCTGGCCTTGGATCAGGGCTGGGAGGGCCTCGCGGGGCTGCTCGCCGATCCGGACCCGGACGTCCGCCTGAACGCCATCCGCGCCCTGGAGCGCCTGGACGCGCCGCGCCTCTCCCGCCTGCCCGCGCTCGCCCCGCTGCGCGCCGACGTGGACCCCCGCGTCGCCCGCGCCGCCGCCTCGGTTCACTGAGGCTTCGGGGTCCAGGCGTTGGTGCGGTTGTAGACCTCGACGCTCTCCTGGTCGTAGCCGACGCGGATCGGCTCGCCCGGCGTGACCATCAGCGCGCCGCGCGCCCAGGTGTCGAACTCGGTGAACGACCTGATCTCCACCGTGTGCACGCCGGGCGTGAGCTGGACCGACTTCTCCTTGTCGTTGGTGCGGAATTCCGCGACGCGCTTGCCGTCCACGTAGACGTTGGACAGGTCGAAGCTGTCCTTCAGCACGAAGGTCACCGTGACCGGCGCCGTCGAGGCCGGGGTGGACGCGGGGGTCGAGGCCTGCGTCCCGCCCTCCGGCTTGCTGGACCTGGCCATCGCCCCGAGCTCACAGTGCAGCGTGTTGCCCACCACGCAGCGGGTGGTCTGGCCGGGCAGGACGTCCACGCTCCCCGAGAAGCGCGTCACGCCGCCCACCCGCACCGTCAGCGTGTGGGCCCCTGCCCCCAGCCATCGTGGACCGGCGCGCAGGTCCGTCGCGCGCTGGCCGTCGATCTCCACCTGCGCTTCTACCCCCCAGCCCTCGGGCACCCCCAGCCAGAGCCCGCCCTCGCCCGCCGTCGCCCGCGCGCTCACCAGCCGGTCCAGCGTGCTCCCCCGCACCGAGAGGGTGGCGGGAAGATCGCCGGAGACCGCCATCATCGCCTCGCCCAGCCTGGCGCCCTCGGCGCTCATGACCCGCACGGCGTAGAGCCCGTCCTCGAGATCGTTCACCACGGCGCGCCGCGTGCGCAGATCGTAGGCCACCGGCACGTTGTTGACGGTCACGAACACCGGGCGGTCGGCGTCCACGGTCAGCGAGCCGGCGAAGGCCGGGCTGCTCAGGAGCGCCAGATGGCTCAGGAGAGAGAGGGGCAGCATGCGCGTCTCCAGGGTGGGGTGAACATGACACACACGACCGCGGCGCGCTTCCCCGCCCGCGCCTCCCTGCGGCGGTGCTCCCAGAAGGCAGGCTCGCCGATTCGGGCTACATGCGCGCGCGGTTTCGTGGGTTCTCGAGGAGGAGCGATGTCTCTGAGCTGGCTGGTGGCGCTTCTCGCTTGCACCCCTGCCGCCCAGCCCGTGGAGCTCGGGGAGGAGGCCGCCGAGGACACCGCGGCGATGGTCTTCGACGCGGAGCCGCCCGAGCCCCTGTGGACCGCGGACGAGCTGGGCGTCGCGCTGACGCGGATCATGGCCATCGGCGCGCCGAACCCCATCGACATCGCACAGGCCTTCTTGGATCTGATGTCGCGAGGAGACCTGATCTGCCCTGGCGACGACGAGTACATGCTGGTCCCGCCCGAGGGCTGCGAGACGGCCATCGGCTACCGCTTCACCGGGGTGGGCTGGTACGAGAGCGGGCAGACCTACGAGCTCGAGGACGGCTCCCGGGTGGACGCGGACTTCGGTCACAACGGGGACTACGAGATCACCCGCCCCGATGGCAGCCGTCTCACCGGCGGCGGCGGCCTGGCCTACACGACGGAGTACGCGGGCGGGGCGTCCGTGACCAGCACCTTCGACCTCCACGGGAGCTTCAAGGACGAGGGGCGCGAGGACTGGCTCGCCGTCGGCTTCAGCGGCGTCTTCGAGGCGGTGGTGTACACCAGCCAGGACGGCGGCTGGGCCTACGGCGCGACGGGCGGCATCGGGCTGGGCGACGGCGATGACCTCTTCCTGGACGGGGCGCGCTGGGCGAGCGACGACGCCTGCGCCGGTCGGCTAAGCGGCAGCATCCACCTCCGCGACGCGCGCGGCTTCTGGACGGAGTGGGCGCTGGGCGACGACTGCGATGACTGCGGCGAGGTCATCTTCCACGAGAGCCAGTCGCTCGGCGAGCTCTGCCTGGAGACCACGGCCTGGGGCAGGGAGCTCCATCGGCAAAGCGCCCTGCGCTGAGCGCCCTGCAGGGGCCGCAAAAAAAGAACTTCTTGTCCCCGCTTGACAGCCTCTGGGGTCCCGGTATGGAATGGGACCATGTTAATTCGTTCGCCGAAAGAAATAACCCCGAGAGGCACCCGAGCGGACGGGGCCAGCCTGCGCGACCACAACCTGTCGCTGGTCCTGCATCTCGCCTGGCGGGCGGGCGAGATCTCCCGCATCGACCTCGCCCGCGAGTCGGGGCTGGCCCCCTCCACCGTGTCCAAGATCGTCGGAAATCTGCTGGACATGGGGCTTCTCAGCGAGTCTCACGTCACGACCTCCGCGGGCGGTCGGCCGCCCATCGCCCTGCACATCGACGAGTCCCAGTTTCTGCTGCTGGGGATCGACCTGGGCGCCACGCACGTCTCGGTCGCGCTCACCGATCTTCGGGGGCGCGTGCGGTCCTGGCAGACGCGCATGCACAACGTTCAGCAGGATCCCTGGGGCAGCCTGCAGCTGGCGGTGGCGCTGACGCACGCGGCGATCGCCGAGGCGGGCGCGAGCCTGGCCTCGGTCGTCGGCGCCGGCCTCGGCGTGCCCTCGCCCATCGATCTGGCGGATCCGGACCACCTCTCGGAGCGCATCCTCCCCGCCTGGGCCGGCGTGCGGCCGGGCGCCTGGCTCTCGCGCGAGCTCGGGCTGTCCGTGCTCATGGACAACGACGCGAACCTGGCCGCCCTCGCGGAGGCCTGGCTGGGAGCGGGCCGGGGCGTGAGCACGCTGGCCTACATCAAGGTGGGCACGGGCATCGGCGCCGGGCTCATCGTCAACGGAGAGCTGCTGCGCGGCGCCAACGGCTTCGCTGGGGAGATCGGCCACACGGCCATCGACTCGTCGGGCCCCCCCTGCGGCTGTGGCCTGCGCGGCTGTCTGCAGGCCATGGTCGGATCCGCCACGGTGCTGGCGCAGACGCGCGCCCTCCTGCAGGCGGGCCGCGTCAGCGAGATCCTCGATCGGGACGCCATGACGCTCGCCGGCGTGGCGACGGCGGCCTCCCAGGGAGACCCTGTCGCCATCGAGGTGGTCGAGGCCTGCGGCCGACACCTGGGCGTGGCGATCGCCAACCTGTTCAACCTGCTCAATCCCTCCCTCGTCCTCCTGGGTGGCGGGCTCACGGCCGCCGGAGACCACCTCCTGCGGCCGCTCCGCGAGGCGATCGGCGCTCGCACGCTGTGGGCCTCGCTCGCCCGCGCGGAGGTCACGATCAGCGAGCTTGGCCCGCGCGCGACGGCGCTCGGGGCCGCCACCCTCGTTCTGCGGTCCGCGTTGGCCGACCCGACCATGTTCACCCGTCATCAGGACGCACAACACCCGTAGTACACAACGGCGCAGGCGCGCCGATGAGGAGACAACATGACCCGCAATCTTCTGATCTTCGGCCTTCTACTCTCGGCGGTGGCCTGCAGCGACAAGAGTGGCGACGACACCGGCGCCACCGACGACGGCAAGAACGACACCGGCAACCCGGACACGGAGTCGGATGTCGACACGGACACGGACACCGACACCGACACCGACACCGACACCGACACCGACACGGACACCGATACCGACACGGACACCGATACCGACACGGACACGGACACGGACACGGACACGGACACGGACACGGACACGGGCACGGCCAGCGACGCGCTGATCACCTTCGACGACACGACCGTCACCTACACGCTCACCGGCTTCGGCGGGGCGGAGGACGCCGCGGTCGAGGTCGATCCGACCGACGCGTCGAACATGGTCGCCCGGATGACCAAGTCGGACACCGCCGAGCTCTGGGCGGGCACGACCATCTCCACGGGTGACAACTACTCGATCCCGACGCTGCCGATCACGGCCGACGACACCGAGTTCACGCTGCGCGTGTGGTCGCCTCGGGCGGGCATCGCGGTGCTGCTCAAGGTCGAGGACGCCAGCGACCCCACGAAGTCGGTCGAGACCTTCGCCTACCCCACGACGGCGGAGGCCTGGGAGACGCTGAGCTTCGACTTCGCCAACGAGGCCCCCGGCACGGCGGAGCTGAACCCCTCGTACACGTTCAACAAGGTCTCGGTGTTCTTCGACTTCGGCGTCACCGGCGCGGACGGCGGCGGCGGCACCTTCTACGTCGACGACTTCGACTCCAACTTTTAGTCCGCCCCCGCGGCCCTCTCCCCCAATCCCTCCCGCTCTGGATTCGCCATGACCAGGTTCGCCCTGATCGCGCTCGGATGCGTGACCTCGCAGCTCGCGTGGGCCGCGCCCAACCATGTCACGGTCAAGCGAGACGAGGCTGGCTACCAGCTCCTGGTGGACGGGACCGCCACCTTCGTCCGCGGGATGAACTGGGACTACCTGCCGATCGGCGAGAACTATCGCTACTCCCTCTGGACGCAGCCCGACGAGGTCATCGAGACGGCGCTGCGTCGAGAGATGGGGCTGCTGCGCGAGGCAGGGGTCAACTCGATTCGTCAGTACGCCGACATCCCGCCCCGTTGGGTGGAGTGGATCTGGGTGAACTACGGCATCAGCACGATGATCAACCCGCTCGTCGGCCGCTACGGAACGGTGGTCGACGGGCGCTTCGTGCCGGTGACCGACTACTCGGATCCCGCCACGCGCGAGGCGATCCGGGCGGAGACCCTGGCGGCGGTGGAGCGCTACAAGGACACCCCCGGCGTCCTGATGTGGCTGCTGGGCAACGAGAACAACTACGGGTTGTCCTGGTCGGGCTTCGAGATCCAGAACCTGCCCGAGGGCGAGCGGGACGCCGCGCGGGCGCGCTACCTCTACAGCCTGGTGGGCGAGCTGACCGACGCCATCCACGCCGCCGACCCCCATCATCCGGTCGCGCTGGCCAACGGCGACCTTCAGTACATCGATCTGATCAAGGAGGAGTGTCCCAACCTGGACATCATGGGCTCCAACGTCTACCGCGGCATGGTGGCGCGCGATCTCTACCAGGTCGTGGAGGAGAAGCTCGGGATCCCCTTCGTCTACTCCGAGTTCGGCGCCGACGCCTACGACGCCAAGGCGGGTCGCGAGGACCACCTCACCCAGGCGCGCTACATCAGCAGCCAGTGGATGGACATCTACAAGAACGCCTATGGTCAGGGCGTCGGAAACGCCATCGGCGGCTACGTGTTTCAGTGGTCGGATGGCTGGTGGAAGTACAAGCAGGAGGAGAACCTGGACGTCCACGACGCCAACGCGTCCTGGTCCACGGGCGCCTACGCCG
>CAZKWG010000568.1:0-5589 GCA_964556105.1 uncultured Enterobacterales bacterium
CACGGTCTCGCCCGCGCCCCCCTCGAAGAGCACGTTGTCGGGCACGACGACGGCCGCCCGCCCGTTGATCTGGAGGAGGGACTTGACGTGCTGCACGAAATTGAGCTGCTTGTTCGTCGTGGTCGCCCAGAAGTCCTCGCGCTCGTACGTGATCGCCTCGCGGTCGGTGTCGCCGTCCTCGCCCACGACCAGGATGCTGGACTTCCGCCCGAAGGGCGGGTTCGTGAGGACGACGTCGTAGCGCGTGGCACCGAGCTCACGCAGTCCGTCGTCGGTGCGCACGGGTAGCCTACGGTCGATCTCGAGGTCGGCGGCCTCCGGGCTCATGCCGCCTGCGATCAGCTCGGCCCGCAGCTTCGCCAGCTCTTGCGGTGTCGGGCCGACGTTGTGAAGGAGCAGGTTCATCGCGCACAGGCGCGTCACGCCCTGCACGATCTCCACCCCGCGCAGCGCGTTCAAGCGCAGGTGTTCCCGCTGCTCGCGCGTCAGGTCAGGGTGCTCGGTGGTCAGCCAATGGTGCGCAGCCAGCAGGAAGCCGCCGGTGCCGCAGGCGGGATCGATGACGGTCTCGCCCGGCCGTGGCGCCACGCACGCGACCATCGCGTCGATCAGCGGGCGCGGCGTGAAGTACTGCCCCGCGCCGGACTTCGTGTCCTGGGCGTTCCGCTCCAGCAGGCCCTCGTAGGCGTCGCCCTTGATGTCGGCACCCACCATGACCCACTGCTCGCGGTCGATGAGGTCGCTGACCAGCCGCTTGAGCTTGGCGGGGTCCTGGATCTTGTTCTGGGCTTTGCGAAAGACCAGCCCCAGCAGCCCGTGCTGGCGCCCGAGGTGCTCCAGCACGGCCCGGTAGTGGTGCTCCAGGTCGGCTCCGTCCCGGTTGACCAGGCTCGGCCAGTCGTAGCCCTCGGGCACCGGCGAGGGGCGCCTCCAGGGCGGGCGGGTCTGCTCGTCGGCCATCTTGAGGAACAGCAGGTAGGTGAGCTGCTCCAGGTAGTCGCCGTAGGACAGGCCGTCGTCCCGCAGCACGTTGCAGTAGGACCAGAGCTTGTTGACGATGCGGCTGGCTTCGGCGCTCATGCGGACTCCTCTTCGTTCAACTCGGCCGGGTCCTCACCCTCTTCTACGGCAGGCACCGGGATGGCTACCAGGGCTTGAAGCGCGGCGATCAGCCCGCACGTAGCCCAGGCCTCGAGCTGCTCGTCCACCCACTGGAGGAAGGCGCTCTCAGGGTTCTCGGCCTGTAACAACGCGGCCGTGGACAGGCGTGCGCGGATGGGCTCGGTCCCCCCCGGGTGCCACTCCCGCACCCCCGCGTGCGGCTGAGCCTGCCAGGCCTCGACGGCCCGAAGCACAGCCGGATCCTGCGCCAGCCGTCGCCCTAACGCGCACGACGGACTGGCGGTCCAGACCAGGATCAGGTCCGGCAGGCCCGCGACGATCAGCGGCACGTCCCGCCGCCCGTAGGACAGGCCAACGAAGGCCCCGATCGCCGTAGAGCGTCGCCAGGGCTTGAGCCAGCTCCAGCCCACCTTGCGCCGCCATGCGCGCTCGACCCAGTAGCGGCCGCGAGGTCCAGACTTCACGATCCAGGGTGTGGTCGGCGTGTTCAGGCGCGCGGCTACGTGATTGGACGCGGCCCGAACCCAGGAGGTGATCTGCGTGTCCCCGTCGTAGCTGGCGACGAGGCCCGACAGGGCGGAGAGGTCTACCTGTGGCATGGCGACTCCCATCTCGCGGGCGAGGGCACAGAATTGCAGCCAGGGAAGGGGGGGATCAGGCCAGGGCAGCGCCACCAGCGCTGACCAGCTGATACAGCCCACAGCGCGTCCAGCGAGGTAGACCGCCGGGCTGCGCGCAATGCCGATGACGGACACCTGCGGTTCGGCGTAACGGATGAGCTGCCGGTCGGAGGGTGCCTGGTCCGCCTTGAGCTCCAAGACGACACGCTGGCCACCCTCGAAGCGCAGGCGCAGATCAGTCCGTCCGTCCTTCACCACGGCCTGCTGGTCGATCGTGTATGGCTCCGTGGGCAGCGGCCAGCCGAAGTGCCGGACCATCCGGCTCCACAGGCGCCGATCCTCGAGCGCGGCCGCCAGCGCGTCCTCCAGGAAGCCCTCGGGCTCGCGGTGGGCGCTGTTTGCTCGCTTCCAGGCACGTGCGAGGACCGCCTCAGACCGCATCGGCGCCCCGCGGGTTGGACCCCGGCCCCAGGCAGTCCCAGGGCACCTGGATCCAGCCTTCGCCCCCCGGCGGCGCCTCGGGCGGCGCGGCGAGCTGCTGGGGCTGCCGCGCGAACAGGTGGGCCACGAGACCGCAGGTCAGCGCGTCGGTCACGTCCTCGCTCACGGCGCCGAGGGCAGCCGCGAGCGGCGCATGCAGGGCGCGGACGCTGGGCGAGCGCCGACAGGGCGCCGGGTAGGCCTCGACCGCGGTGAGCGCGATCGGTCCGACCGCGCCGGTCCAGACGCCGGGGCGCTCCTCGCGCAGCCCGAGCGCGGCCAGCACCGCCAGACCCTTGGTGGACTGACTGCCGATCAGGTCCTGGACCGCCGACAGGGGTGGGTGACCGTGGGCGTGCAGCCAGCGCTCCGTCGCGCGCAGCAGGAGTGGGTTCTCGCCCTTGGTCGCAGGGATGGCCTCCGGTGCCCTGCCTGCCAGCAGCGCGCGGAAGGCCGCCGGCCAGCCGAGCGGCGTGTCGATGGCGACCGTGAGGGCCGTCCAGGGTTGCTCGGGGGCGCCGACCAGACGCAGGAGCTCTCCGAGCAGGGACGGGCCGAGGCGATGGTTGAAGCTCTCCCGCAGGTTGCCCCGCCAGGGGCGCCCGACGAGTCGGAGCGGGCCACCGTTGTCGGTCAGGAGCACCAGCGCGTCGCGCGAGCCGCCCTGCTGGCAGTGCCAGGCGCCGACGTCCCAGCCCAGGTAGCCCTGCATCAGGGGGCCTGGCGCGGCGGCGCAGCACCGAAGAGGGGCACCTGCTCCGGCGCGTGGGCCGGCGATCGAGGCGGGGGCGCCTCGGGCGGCACGAGGCGGGCCTCGAAGGCGCGCTTCAGGATGGACTGACGCAGGCGGGCGCAGCGGGCAAGGTTGGCGTCCACGCTGCGGTCGAGGGCGTCGAGCACGGAGAGGCGGCGGTCGACCTCGGCGAGAATGCGCGGGATCTCGCCGCGAGGTGGAGTTGCGACCGGTAGGAACTTGACCTTCGAGAGGCTGATCGATGCGAGGTTCGTCGTTTGCTTGCCTTCTAAAAGAAAGTACCGATCACCTTGGGTGTTAGCGTAGTGAGATAGGTACCTTGAGTCGAAAGCAGGCGCCCAGAGACGGGCCCGAAAGACGTGGTTTTGGTGGATGCATTCCGCGATTTCTCCCCGCCACACCCAGCCGCGGCCTAGTTTGTCCCGGTCGCCCCCCTCGTTCAGGAGCACGTCGTCCGGCTGCAATCGTAGCGCCGCGATCTTGTCCTCAGGCGCGATGATGGTCTTGACTTCTTCGAGGTCCAAGCGCCCCCGCTGTACGTTCGCGACCCGAAGGTACGGCACAGGGCGGCCCTCTGTCTGCTTGCTGTCCTTCGTGATGCCGCCGACCACATGAGCGATTTGGTCCATGCTCGCCCAAACCCACCCCTCCGGCAGCTCTGTCAACCCCTCCATTACCGGCTTCACTGGCTCCTGGTACTTCCCGCGCGCCCCGCTCGCGGCCCAGGCCGCCTTGCGCTCCGCCAGGATGCGGTCCAGCAGTACCGACGCCGGCTCGTAGTCCCGGCCCTCGGCGCGGGCCAGCGCGGCCTCGGTGGGCACCAGGCGACCCTCGACGGCGGCCTTGAGCACGCTCGCGCGGGCGCGCTTCACGTTCGCCTTCGCCCGGTTCAGCGATGCGACGGCGGCGTCGAGGCGGGAGAAGTGGGTCTCGATAGCGGCGACGATGCTGTCTTGCTCTGCCGGTTTGGGTACTGGCACGGGTAGCCGTTTGAGACGCGACGAGCTGATCGACGCCAGGTTCGTCGTCTGCTTCCCGGCACCGAAGAAGTACGCTTGCGCGGCGTCAGAATTGGTGAAGTAGGCCAGCCACCTCGGAGTGACCTGACCATCGCGAATGCGAGCCCTGAAAACGTGGTTTTGGTGTATGCAGAGTGGAGCTTGTCCCTCCCATATCCAGCCCCTTCCTAGCTTGTCCCTGTCGCCGCCCTCATTCAGCAGCACATCTCCGACCTCAAGGGCATATGCTCGAATGTCCGCCTCTGTGGCGGGAATCATCCGGAGGTCGTCGAGGGCGAGTCGAAGGCGTTGCACGTTGGCTACGCGAAGATATGGCACGTCGCGCATCCCCAGCTGAGCGCGCTTTGCATCTTTGGTCACGCCAGAGACGACGTCGCAGAGCACTCCAAGTTCAATGGTACTCCAGGATTTCACGCCACCAACTCCCGGTTCAGCTCGTCCACGATCCCCTCCAGCTCGTCCCCGAACAGGCTCCATCCTCTCCCCAGCCCACCACGCTCCGCGAACGGCGTCTCATCCAGATCCTCCACCCGCACCTCCAGGTCCACGGCGACCCGATCCCGGATCAGCTCCAGCCAGCTCCGCTGCTCGTCGGTGAAGCGCCGACCGCGGTTCGCCTGCTGGGCCAGCCAGTTCTGGAAGCGCTCCTCGGCCTGCTCGCGGTAGCTGACGAGCTCGGGCTCGACGCCCGCGGCGTGGCGCACCAGGCTGATGAGGTCGGTCATGAGCCGCCCCTTGCTCGCCCCGCGCACGCGGCCGCGCTCCAGGCGCTCGTAGGCGGCCCACAGCGCCTCGCCGGTCCACTGGCGGGGCGGACGCTGGATGGCGGCGACCAGCTCGAGGAGCTGCTTGCGGGTGAGGCGCTCGGCATAGGGGCGTTCGTATAGCACGGTGAGCGCGTCCAGCTCATCCCGGTGGTCCCGGCAGAACGCCTCGAAGGCGCTGACCAGGGCCTTGTCGGCGTCGTAGTCCAAGGCCTGATCGGGCCGTCCCCCGGCGCGCAGGAGCTGGTCGGGGGTCAGGACGTCGACCACCACCTCCTGGGCCTTGCGGACCTCCAGCAGTGCGTCGCGCAGCGCGGGCTGGTGGGCGAAGGGGACAGCGGCGCGCTCGCGCAGCTCGTGCTGGACGACGGCGAGTTGGTCAGGGGACGGGACCACCTCCGGCGGCAGCCCGAACAGGGCGCGGGCCTGGGCGTCCTCGCGGTCGGGGTCCAGGGCGTCCAGCAGGTCGGACACCAGGCGGTGCAGCGGCACACCGCCGGTGGCGGCCTCCAGCAGCTCGCGCTGGGGCGCAGTCAGCCGGCGGTCCATGCGGTCCAGGCGCGCGGCAAAGGTGGACAGGATCTCCTCGTCGCGGTTGCCCCAGGTGATCAGCTCGAGCAGCTTCTCGAAGCTGATCCCACGGTCGCGCTCCAGCGGCGGGTCGGCCTTCTCGTCCTCCATGACGCCGACGCAGTCCACGATGACGAAGTGGGTCTTGGTGCTCGCGTCGGGGGTGACGGCGCGAAAGTCTGCGTCCTTGATGACGCGCACGCCGCGGCCCTTCATCTGCTCGAACAGCGCGCGCGACTTCACCGAGCGCATGAAGACCA
>CAZKWG010000569.1:0-5585 GCA_964556105.1 uncultured Enterobacterales bacterium
GCTGGGGCAGCAGCCCGAAGCGCAGCTCCGAGAGCGCGTCCTGGCCGGCGGCGAGTCGATCGTTGACCTGCTGGACGAGGGCCTCGATCTGGCCGTGGGAGCGAAGCAGTTCGGCGGGATCGGGCTCACCGCCACTCGCGATGTCGCGGACATACGAGAAGACCACCATGCTGTGGTCCTGGACGCGGGAGGCGAGCTCCGCTTGAGCGGTGCGGAGATCGTCGGCGGCCTCCCAGAGCTGGGTAAGGGCCGTGCCCTGTTCGAGCGGCGGGCGAGAAATGTCGGTCATGTCGTCTCCAGTCTCGATGATCGAGTCATGTCGTGAGGTGGGTACACAAGGCACACCTCCGCCAGGATCAGCCTCGAAAAAGCGGATCAGGCGGTCGAGGCGCCGCGGATCGGGCGCGTCTTGTATTGGACATAATACGGCCCGAGGTGCAACCCTCCAGGCTCAGAAAGTTGGACCGTGGTCTCGAAATGTGGAATTACGGCTCGGTCCCGCTCGCGCACATGAGCGTACTCGCGTCGCATGTGACGGTGACGCGGCCGGTCACGGGGACGGTGACGTTGCCCGCCGGCTTCAGCGCGCCATTGAAGGTCGCGAGGACCCTGTACTTTCCATGGGAGATCGCGCCATGTATGGTGACCTTGCGGCGCTGCTGCTCCAGCGCGACGGGTACACCACCCTTGACGAGCACGTTCGCGGCGGGGCTGGCTTTGGCGGCGACAGGCTTGGACGCGTAGGCCGTGACCGCTTCCGCGCCGGCCCGCGGGGGTGCCCACAGAGGATCGGGTGGACGCCGCAGACCTGATCGGGGTCGACCTTGGCGCAGCGGTTGCGGGTGGCGTCGGCCCGCGACGGCGGCGGCACGTCGGACGTCGTGGTCGTGTTTGCGCTCGCCTGGCTGTGACGGGGCGGAGCCCATGGTGACCATGGCGGCCATGGTGGCCATTCATGACTTCCGTGGGCGCACGTTTATGGGCTCCATGGATGTCCATGGGGTTCAACCATCGAGGTTCCTAGCCGATGGTCGGGCGTTCATGGGCGCCATGGGCGCCATGGGCGCCATGGGTCTCCATGGGTCTCCATGGTCAGCTTCCACGGGATTCCATGGTGCCCATCCGTAACGCTGACCGGTCTCCTGCGTCAGGACGAGGGCTCGCGCTCCCCGGCCGGACCCGTCACGATCATCCAGCGCCCCCGGTCACTGTCCGACACAGGCGCGGAATCAGGGAGCAGCAGGAACACGTTGCGCTGGCCGGTAAACCCGGCGTGGACGCTGACATCCAGGATGGCGATCTCGACGGGCACCGGGCTTCCCAGGACAGCGTGGCCACCTACCAGCGCGCGGATCGCCTTGGTGGTCCAGCCGGGCAGGCCGGCGTCCGCGCCTCCGACCACCCAGCCCAGGCCGGGTCGGCGCTCGACGTGCCCGAGCAACAGCGCGCCACAGGGATTCTCCTGCGCAGCGATGAGCCGGGCCAACATGTCCAGTAGCGCCGAGGCCGGGCAGGAGATGGTCTCGTCCAGGAAGCTCACCAGCGCTCGGTCGTCCCGCGGCTCGAAGCCGATCTCGTCGGAGCGCCAGTCGTGACCGTCGCGCAGGCTGTCCAGCAGCTCGGGCAGGTCGGGTGGCCTGATCCAGCCTACATCGGCGCCGCGCGCGATCAGCTCAAGGACATCGCGCGTTTCGGGATCGGGGCAGGAGATCGCGCGAGCGCGCGCGGCGAGCGGGCTCATGACGTTGTTCCGCGCGGAGGTGCGGGGTCCACTGGGACGTCGAGGTGGTCGGTCAGGCGCCCGAGCCGGAACGCGGCGCCGCCCAGGTCGACCCAGCCGTGCTCGGTTGTGAGGGTCCCACCCAGCTCGAACATCGCGAGCAGCGGCTCGAAGGGATCGTCCAGCCCAACGCACGCGACCTCGTCCCTACGCCGAACATGCTCCCAGTGAAGTGCCCAGATGCAACCCTGCACGACCCGTTCCGGGAGAAGGAGGGCTTGGAGGTGAGACGCGAGGGCGAACACCTCGTTCTCGGGTGCGCGCACGCCGGGGCAGGCTCTCGCGGCGATGTCGAAGAACGGCCAGGCCTCCTCGCAGCCGAGCGCGATCGCCCAGCGGGCCACGCGCCGCAGGTACAGGCGCAGCAGGGGCACCACCACGCGCGGGTCGGGATCCTCGCCCCAGGAGAGCCGCATCAGCCTGCTCACACCGCTGGTCTCCATATGCTCACCCCGGAGGAAGAAAAGCCCAGACCGTCCACCTGACCGGGGTAGTCGGGGGCGTCGATGTCCTCGATGCTCGCGCCCATGTCGCGCTGGAGTCGCACCAAGAAGGACCGTAGCCGAGGCGCGTTCAGCTCGGCGGTCGCTCGGTTGTCCCGATCACGCCCCCAGGCGCGCCAGGCGTAGAAGTCCACGTCCAAGGTCAGTCGGATCGTGATCTGTGCGTCGCCGGGATCGAGCTCGACCCAGAGGTCCCCCGCGCGGCCGATCTCGTTTTCCCCGCTCGCCGGGTCTGCGTAGAACAGGGCGAGGCTGAGCACCACCTCGGTGGGGTCCGTCAAGGGCGATGCGAGGAGCGTCGCCTCAGGTGCATGGCCAAGGTCCTGTTCGAGAGCGTCTTCGCCAGCGGCCGCGCTGGTCCAGGATGCCTCTGTTGGCCGGGCGAAGCCTTCGAGCGCCCGGACGGCGCTCACGAGGCACCCGAGGAGCGCGTCGCGGGGTTTCGTAGATGCAGAGCGGGGCAGGCTGAAGCGCCAACGGGCGAGCGCCCCCTTGCGGCGCCAGGCATTGCACAGTTGGAATTGTGGGTCCGTCACGCCATGCCTTCGTTTGTGCCGCTGGATGTGGAGCTGTGGCCCCGCTGCTTCTGCGCGTGCGCGCAGGTCACCTGCTCGGAGGGAGGCCAACGGCTTCACCCTGGTTGTCCTCGAGGAGCGCGTAGGTGAAGTTCGCCCCCTCGAAATTGGCGCCTTCAATCTGGCAGTCCGAGATCACTGCGCTCGTGAGGTCCGCGCCCGCAAAGCTCGCGCCACGCAGGTCGCTGGCGATGATGGTCGCCTTGATCAGTCGGGCACCATCGAATCGACACCCGCGAAGATCGGTCTGATGTATCTCCATCTTGACCATGTCGGCATCGCGGAGATCGCATCCCACGACCACGGTGTCGCTGAAGGTGCTGTCGAAAAGGATGGCGCCTTGGATCTGGCATGACTCGAACCTGGAGTCGTCGAAGTGCAATCCATGCAGATCGATCTGTGACAGATCGGCGCCGACCAGCCGGACTCCACAGGGGTGTTGAAGGGTACCCTGACGCTCTGTACGGAATCGCCGGTTCGACTCGGCGAGCGCGAGCAGCTCAGCGGCGGTGATGTCTCGTTGTCCTTCTGGCCAGGATCGACGAGCCAGCATCGGCTGGCTCGAACTTGAAGGTCGAGTCGGTCGCGGGGGACCAGGGCGTCTTGACGTCATAGGGCGTCCCGTTCCCGGCAGACGGCGGCGTCTCGGACCAGCACATTGAGGCGCCCCGTGGCCTTCAGATGGTCGCGGAGGTCCTTCCAGCGCTGGTCGGATGCGGCGCCGACGCGACGGGGCGTGGACTCACGGGCGTCCAAGGCGCGCAGGCCGAGCAGCGCTGCGCGGTAGAAGCGCTCGACGGAGGCGGGGGAAATGGGCGTGGACACGTGCGGCTCCGATGCCTGAACTCCGGTTTTCTATCATGGGAGCGCGCCTCGCGGGGGTAGAGGCGGGTCAGGTCATTGTTTCGAGCGCATGTTCCCGACCGGTGCATGGAAGCCGACCTCGTCCACCTGCCTCAGCTCGATGGTCGCAAGGGCACGACCGGCAGGCCGCTGCTGACGGAGAGGGTGTAGGTCTCACCCGACACGTCCGTGACCTGCACCTGTCCGAGCTGTGCCTGCACGTCATCCACCTGATCAGGCAGGACCTGGCGCCAGAGCAGCGCGCCGCTAGGGTGGAACGCCACAAGGTGGTCTCCCGCGATGACCAGGATCACCCCGTCGTCGATGCGCTGGATGCTGCGCACGTCGGTGAGGTCCTGGAGCGAGACCACGACCGCGCCCGTGTCCTGGCGCAGGGCGAAGACCGCCTGTTCGGCGCCGACAAAGACCACGCCGTCGCCTCCGTGGCACGCTGTGGGCGGGGGCTCGGGCTGGTGGGTGGCGAGGAAGATGGACCAGCGTTCGCCGTGGTCGATCTGCCACCAGTGGCGGGGCAGGTCTGTCGCCATCAGCCGGGTGCTGTTCGAGGGCGCGCTCGGCACGGACGCGATGTGGAGCTTCGCTGATAGCATCCGCGCGTCGATGACCTCCGAGGCGTCCGGCGTAATGGTTGATGCACTACTCATCCAGGTCCAATACGAGCTCTTTGATGAAGGCGATGCCGTCGCGAGGGTGAAGAGCCTGGGTGAGCGCCTCGAGTCGGGCGAAGATCGCGGACGAGATGATGATCTGATCGTCGATGATGTAGTCCATGAGGAACTCCAGGGACAGGGTCCACTCGCCGGCTCCAAGGGCGCTCATGATCTCCTCGACCTGTCCAGGCTTGAGGGAAGATTCCAGATCGGTAACGAGGCTCGTGATCGCCTGTCGCCAGGCTCTCGGGGTGGTCAGATCTTCGGTCATCCTGCGCGTTCTCCTCGGTACTGGACAGTGTAGTCCAGCCGGTCGTGACCGGCCATCAGTCGGGATTGGTCGGGTAGGGACGAATCGTGCCTGTCTGGGGGTCCACGAGCCCTGTGGGGTAGGCGGAGATGATTTCATCAGACGCGGGCTCATAGACGACCTTGATCTGGATGCCGTCGCGAACACCAGTATGGGTCTGTCGTAGTGGGTTGCCGTGGCGGTCGTAGAGCCGGGGCGTGTTGTTTGGCCCGGGTCTCGCAGCAGGGTCTGTCGCGATGTCAGAGATGTAGTGCATGATCTGGTCGTCCGACCAGGTCGCCGGGAACTCCGTCTTCCCAGGCTTGCCAGTGCCCGCGCGATGGCCACCACCCGTGGCATCACCGTCCAGAATGTGGGTTCGACGACTCGGGGTGGTGAGGTCGACGAGCTCGCCAGGGGCGGGCGTCGGGGGAGCGGCCGTTTCTGGCAGCCTGGCAGCGTCGTCTTCGGACAACAGCGGGAGCACGGTCTCGTCGCTCCGGTTGGTGAGCTTCGTCGCGTCGTCGGTCTTGGCGAGCTCGGCGACTTCATCGACGTGGCTCGCGGCCTTCGTCACGTCCTCAGCCTTGCCCCCAGCGCGCACGAGATCGTCCGTGACCGTTCCGAGCTCGTTCACCTTGCCAGCGACCTTGACCGAGTCGTCGACCTTGTTGAGCAAGGAGACGGTCTCGGCGCCCTTGCCCAGCGCGTTGACCTCGCTCGCGCCGACGAACAGGCCGCCAATGTCGAAGATCCCGCGACCTAGGGCCTCGCCGTACTTGCCCTGCCCGACGGACCGCTCGTAGGGGTCGATCACCGCGCCGCCGACCTTCTTCCAGAATTCCCAGTCCGCGCTCAGGTCCTTCTTTGCGACGTCGAGCGGGTTGCGCCAGAAGGTCTCCTCCAAGGTCTTGTCGGTGGTGG
>CAZKWG010000570.1:0-5574 GCA_964556105.1 uncultured Enterobacterales bacterium
GGTCGTGCTCTTCGACGAGATCGAGAAGGCGCACCCGGACGTGTTCAACACGCTCCTGCAGGTGCTGGACGACGGGCGGCTCACGGACAGCAAGGGCCGCACGGTGGACTTCAAGAACTCCGTGCTGATCATGACCAGCAACGTCGGCTCGCGCCGCCTGCTGGACGCGGCCGGCGACCGCAAGAAGGCCGTCGCCGAGGTGCTCGACGAGCTCCGCCGCACGTTCAAGCCGGAGTTCCTGAACCGCATCGACGACATCGTGGTCTTCGACGCGCTGACCCGCGCCGACATGGACCACATCTTCGACATCCAGCTCAAGCGCGTGGCGAAGTGGATGGACAAACGCCAGCTCCACATCACGGTCACGCCGGCGGCGCGCACCGTGCTCTGCGACGCGGGCTTCGATCCGACCTACGGCGCGCGCCCGCTGAAGCGCTCGCTTCAGCAGTACCTGGTCAACCCGATGTCCTCGGCGATCATCGCCGGAGATTACGGGCCGAACGACACCGTCAAGGTGGACGTCGAGGGCGACGAGATCACCTTCGAGCGCGTCCCCGCGCCGGTGGACGACGACGAGAAGCCGAAGGTGCGCGGGCAGATCGCGGCACGCTAGATTATCTAGCTAAAGGGGAGCGCCGCCCTGAGGCGCCCCCCTCGGCTCGCCGCGCCCTGACGCTCAGAGCTTCAGCGCGTCGTGGTCCAGCCGGGTCCGCTTGTCGGCGGGCTGGCGCTGGATCTCGGAGAGCTGCTTCTCGGTCCAGGCCTTGAACGCCGCCTGGTCGGCGAAGGGCTCGGAGGAGACGAAGACCTCGTTCTTCCCTTCGCCCTTGCACTTCGCCGCCATGTCCATACCCCAGGCGCTGATCCCGGCGCTCACGCGCTCCTTGATCTGGTCGCCCCAGGTGCGGCCCGTGTCCAGCACCGGCGCGACGTGCACGATCTGCTGGGTCTTGCCGTTCTTGCAGACGGCCGTCTCGGTCACCACGGTGCCCCACATCCAGGTCCCGTCGCTCTGCTTGACGGCCTTGTAGCGCACCGCCGCCAGCTCGTCGGCGGCCTGCTCGTCGCCCAGCGCCTGCAGGATGACGCGGGCCTGCTCCACCGCCTTCGGCTGCAGATCGGGGGCGATGGCGATGACCGCGCGCGCGACCTCCTGCCCGACCTTGGGGTCCGCGCCCGAGGCCGAGCCCAGGCCCGCGGCGTCGCCGAAGGCGTTGACGACATAGGTCTGGCGCTCGGCGTCCTTGGCCCCCACCGCGAGCTGGGAGAGCTGCGGGATGGCCGCCGGGCCGAGGTTGCGCGCGAAGACCTCCAGCACGCCCTGGAAGCGCCCGGCCTCGCCCTTCTCCAGCGCCACGACCTTGTCGGTCAGCAGCTTCTGGATCTCCGGCGCGCGGCAGCTGGACAGGCCGCGATACCAGCGCTCGTTCCAGAAGTCCTCGCCCATCGTGGTCGCGGCGTTGAGGAAGAAGGTCTGGACCTCCTTGTTGGACCCGCAGGCGTCGCTGAGATCGGCCACGGTCTGGCCGCGATCGTCGGGCTGCAGACCCTTGACCCAGGCCACCACGTCCGCCGACGCGCCGACGCGCATCGCCGCCACCGCCGCGTCGCTGGCGGCGTCGCCCGGGATCAGCTTGGGCAGCGCGCTGGGCGCCGTCTTCTTCGCGAGCGCGCCGTCGCAGGCCGCGAGATCGATGAAGAGCTGCGGGATCTGCTGGGGAGAGGCGGCCGCGAGCTCCTTCTCCAACGCTTTCGCGTCGCAGGCGGCGTGTGCGGTGGGGACGGAGAAGAGCAGCAGCGAGACCAGCGCGGAGAGCATGGGGTAGGTCCTCCTGAGATGGACGAGAGCCTATCACCCGAACAGGTCCCTCGCTTCCCTCGCGGAGGCCGAGCTGCCCATGAGCTGCCCCTTGCGGAAGGAGCCTGACCGTGCCATCTTCCGCTGTGGAGGCGCCCATGCACCGCTTCGGCCTCGCGCTGATCTTCCTGTCCCTCACCGCCTGCAGCACCAAGGTCGTCTGGGACTCGGGCGCCGTCGGCGCCGACACCGGCTACAACGCCACGGACAGCGGGGAGACGGGCGAGACCGGCGACACCGCCCCGGTGGACACCGGCCCCAGCGAAGAGGAGCTCGACGCGATCTGGGGCGACACCCGCCTGGTCATCACCAGCCCGAAGTCCGGCGACTTCCTGCCGCTGGGCGAGGACGCCACCTTCGAGGCCGAGGTGCAGAACGCGGACGGGGACGTTCTGGACTTCGAGGAGATCGACTGGTCGAGCGACGTGGACAGCGCCTGGACGCCCACGGGCCGCCTCTTCGAGGACACGCTCTCGGTCGGCACCCACGCGCTGACCGCCACCGCCGCCCTGCCCAACGGCGACCGCCTCGCCTACACCGTGGGCGGCATCCTGGTGCAGGCGGAGGACGCCGGGATCTACACGGGCGACGTGCAGGTGGACGTGACCGTCGAGTACGACGGCACCCCCTACACCGTGACCTGCATCGGCTCGACCACCGTGATCGTTGACCCCACGGGCGAGACCGCCACCGGGGACAGCGCGTGCACGATCTCGCTCTTCGGCTACGACACGGAGGCCGCCCAGGACATCGAGCTCGAGGTCGCGGAGGGCGCGCTCTCCGGTGAGGTCGCCCTCGATCTCTCCTTCCTCTCCTATGGCTTCGACGCCTCGGGCAGCGTCGCCGACGGGGTGCTGTCGGCGACCTGGTCGGACGACGTCCTCGGGTACGCCACCATCGAGGGGACGCTCGACGCCACGCGGGTCAGCCGGAACACCGAGACCGAGTAGGATGCGCCCGACGCTCGCGCTGAGCCTCCTCGCCCTGGCGCCGCTCCTGGCCTGCGCCCCGCGGGTGGTCCGCCTGGAGAACCGGATCCTCCAGCTGGAGACGGCCCGGCTGGAGGCGGAGCTGGCGGAGGCACGAATGAACGCCTTGCCGGCGGACTATTCGCGCGTCGTCACCCTCGCGCTGGTCCGGGACTACGCCACGCGCGCCGGCTTCGTCGAGCTGGACGAGAGCCAGCCGGGCGTGATCCTCATCCCCGTCGAGGGCCAGAACGCGCGCTTCCGGCTGATGATCCAGCTCTTCGACAAGGAGAAGGTGCTCTATCTCGCGGCCACGGACTATTTCCGGCTGGAGGCGGCCCCCGACGCGAACGCGATGGTGAGCCTGCTCACCCAGATGGCGACGATCAACTACGACCTGCTGCTGGGCAAGATGCAGCTCAACCCGAAGACCGGCGCGATCAACCTCTCGGTGGAGCTGAACCTGGACGACGGGCTCGGCTACGAGACCTTCCGCGTGGTCTCGCGCCACCTCGTGCGCACCGCCGATGAGCGCTACCCGGACCTCGAGCGCGCGGCCTCGGGCTCGGGGATCTGAGCTCGGGGAGCTGAGCTCGGGGCTCAGATGCGGCGCGGATCCTCGAGGTGGCCGCGGATGGCGGAGGCCGCCGCGACGGCCGGGCTGACCAGGTAGACGGGGCCCGGGCCGCCCATGCGACGGTCGAAGTTACGGTTGGTTGTGCTGGCCGTCACTTCGCCTGGGCGTGGAATTCCGGGTCCGTTTCCAATGCAGGACCCGCAACCCGGCTCCGTGACCACGGCGCCGCGACCCCGGAAGAGATCCAGGATGCCCTCCTGCGCGGCGGCAGCGGCGACGTCGGCCGAGGAGGGGGTGACGGTGACGCGCACGCCCGGGGCGAAGCTGTGCGACCCGAGCACGGCCGCGGCGGCGCGCAGATCGGCGAGCGAGCCGCCCGTGCAGCTCGCGATGACCACGTTCTGGATGGGCACCGGCCCCACCGCGTCCAGGCTCTGGCGGTTGCGGCTGTCGCCCGGGGTGGCCACGGTGAGCGGGACATCGTCGAGGTTGACCGTGATCACGCGCTCGTAGTGGGCGCCCTCGTCCGGGTAGACCATCTGCTCGGCGTAGTCCCGACCGCGGCGCTCGCGCAGGAACTCCAGCAGGGGCCGACAGGGCTCGACCACGCCGGTCATCAGGCCGCCCTCCACCGTCATGTTCGTGAGCACGGAGAGCTCGTCCACGTTCCACTGGTCGAGGCCCGGGCCGCCGAGCTGAATGACGCAGGTGTCGGTCGGGCCGCTGCGCCACTGCTCCTCGCGGAAGTAGGGGTCGCCGATGATGTGCAGGATGAGGTCCTTCGGGCTCAGGACGCCGCGGGCGTCGCCCGTGACGACGATGCGCACGGTCTTGGGCACAGTGACGGGGATGAGGCCGGTGCGGAAGGCGAAGGCCATGGCGGTGGAGCCGACGCCGAACGCGAAGGCGTTGAGCACGCCCGCCGTGGGCGTGTGGCTGTCGGTGAGCACGACGATGTCGCCGGGAGCGGCGTAATCCTCGACCACGATGCGGTGGCAGACGCCGGCGGGCAGGGCGCGGCCGGGGCCGTGCAGGCGGATGCCGTTCGCCTCGCAGACCTCGATCATCTCGGCGGCGAGCTGGCGCGCCGGGCCGGAGCGCGTGCGGCGGACGTTCTCCGGCACCGCGTCGTGGTCGATGAGGACGAAGTGGTCCTCGAACGCGGCGACCTGGCTCGGGTCGTGCACCTGGACCTTGCCATAGGCCTGGGTGTAGAGGGCCATGACCATGCCGGCCGTGTACTCGTGGACGCCGCGGAAGGCGACGCGGCAGAGCACCTGATCTCCGGGATGAAGCTCGCTGATCCCGAAGGTGGCGCCCTCGCCCACGCCGGGAGAGCCCCCGGTCCAGGCGCGGGCGGCGAGGATCTTCTCCACCGCGTTCATCGGGCGGGCGGGCCGGTCGACCTCGTACCAGGGCTGCAGGCGCCCCTCGAGCCAGGCGCTGCCGTAGGGGAGCAGGCCGCCGACCTCGGAGACCTGCCGGAAGAAGGGCGGCAGCTCGGCGCGCAGCCCGTCGAGATCCACGTCCTCGCCCGCCTGGAGGCGGCGCACGACGTCGAGGTCGGAGGTGAACGGCATCCCGCCGTAGACCATGTTCTCCTGGAAGATGCGCTGGAAGCTCTTCGCCGCCACCAGCTCCACGCCCGCGCCCTGGTGGGCGACGACCGCCACCTCGCGGCTCGAGCCCGAGCCGTAGGCGTCCCCGCCGACGATCACCTGGAAGCCGCCGCCGCGCACGTCGTCCTTGGCCACGGTCTCTTTGAAGTTCTCCAGGAACCAGGGCCCGAGGATCTCCGGCGTGTAGCCCAGCGTACAAGCCTGACCGGAGATCATCGCGTCCGTGTTCACGCCGTAGTGGAGCGGGACGTCGAGATCAGGGGCCGGCGCGCCGTCGAGCTGGGCGCGAATCTGCGAGGCGTCTTCCGCGAGGACGAGGACACGACCGGTGAGCTTCATGGGGGTTCACTCCGAACCCGAACCTCTAACCCGTCGGATGACCACCACGCGCCCCAGCAGCGCAGGATCGACCTCGCCGTCGAAGGGGAGGATCTCCATGCGCCGACCGACCCCCTGCACGACGTGCACGCCCTCGGCCAGCGCCACGAACCCCTTGATCCGAAGGGCGCTGAGCCCGGCGAGCTGCGCCTCGAGCGCGTCCAGGGTGCTCCC
>CAZKWG010000571.1:0-5570 GCA_964556105.1 uncultured Enterobacterales bacterium
TCGATCGAATCTGCACGGGCTCCGCGCGGCGCGCCGAAGGCGGCGGCTCGACCGGTCGATCGTGGCGGTCCCGATGACCACCTCGCCCGTCGTGCTGTGCAGGTCGATGGAGCTGCTCTCGCCCAGCTCCGCGGCGCCGACGTCCACGCTCAGCGTGTCGTCGTCCGCGTTGAACTGGACGTAGGTCTCCTCCTCCTCCGTGTCGCAAGCGCCCAGGAGGAGAAGGAGGGGAGCGATCTCAGCCCAACGCCGCACGCGCCTGCTCCACGACCGCGTCGAAGGCAGGACGATCGTGGATCGCGAGCTCCGAGAGCATCTTGCGGTTGATGTCGATGCCCGCGAGGTTCAGGCCGTGAATGAAGCGGCTGTAGGAGATCCCGGTGGGCTTGAGCGCAGCCGAGAGCCGGACGATCCAGAGGCGGCGGTACTGCCGCTTCTTCTGCTTGCGCCCGATGAACTCGTCGCGCATCGCATGCATCATCGCCTGATGCGACTGACGCAGGAGCTTGCCGCGGGCGAGGAAAAAGCCCTTGGTGCGCTTGAAGAGGTTCCGCTTGCGGGTCGCGCGAATCTGCGCGCGCTTGATACGTGCCATGGTGGACTCCTTTCAGGTGCCGCTTCCCAGCCTCAGGCGGTGGCGGCGAGTCAGAGGGTGTTCAGTTCACGCCGAGGAGCTTGCGGATGTGCTTCGCGTCCTGCTCGGCGAGGATCCCGGTGTGGCGCGCGTTGCGCTTGAACTCGGGGCTCTTCTTCGTGAGGATGTGGCGCATCTTGGCGTGCTTGAACTTGACCTTGCCGGTGGCGGTCAGGCTGAAGCGCTTCTTCGCGCCGCTGTGGGTCTTGATCTTCGGCATCTCGAGGTGCTCCTTGGGATCGCTCAGTAGTCCGTGTTGTCGCCGGGCCCGCCAGGGGGGCGTGGCGGTCCGGGAGGCCCAGGCCGCCGGACCGTCTGAGGCGGGCCGCTGCGCATGGGTCCTGGAGGGCCCTGGTCGGAGCCCATGGGCCGGCTCTCGCGCATGGGAGGCCCCTCGCGCATGGGAGGCCCCTCGCGCATGGGCGAGTCGGGAGGCCGCACATCGGCGCCCGCCTTGGCCTTCTTCGGCGCCAGGATCATGAACATCTGCTTCATCTCCATCCGGGGAGGAGACTCGATCAGCGCCAGATCCTCGCAGTGGGTGGCCAGCCAGAGGCACTGCTGCTCACCGATCTCGCGGTGCGCGATCTCGCGACCCCGGAAGCGGCAGGTGACCTTCACCTTGTCGCCTTCTTCCAGGAAGCGCCGAGCGTGCTTGAGCTTCACGGCCAGGTCGTGGTCATCGGTCTTCGGGCGGAGCTTGATCTCCTTGAGCTCCACCGTCGTCTGATGCTTGCGGGCCTCCGCGTCTTTCTTCTTCTTCTCGTACTTCAGCTTCCCGAAGTCGCCGAGGCGGCAGACCGGCGGGCGCGCCGTGGGGGCGACCTCGATGAGGTCGCAGCCGCGCTCACGCGCAAGCTGAATCGCGTCGTCCGTGAGGAACTCGCCGAGCTTGGCGCCTTCCTGGTCGATGACCAGGACGCGGATGGCACGGATCTCCTCGTTGATACGAGGCTCGTTCTTCTCAGGGCCGCGCTCGAAGCGGGCTCTCGGAGGGGGTCGCCGCAATGAATCTCCGGGGAGTAGAGGGATGCCTGGCCGTGATGAGCCAACCGGGCAGGCTTAGCGCCTTCCGCGGAGAACGTCAATGTCATCGGGGGTCGCGCCTGGTGGTCACCACCCCGAACACGACGAGGGGGGCTTTTGGGCCCCCCTCGCGTGGTCGAAGAGATGGTAGGCACGGGCGGGCTTGAACCGCCGACCCCCGCCGTGTCAGGACGGTGCTCTCCCACTGAGCTACGTGCCTTCGGCTCCGCCCTACTATTGAACCGACAAAGGGGCGTCAAGTCCTTCGAGCGAAATCCTGGCGCGCACGGCGCGGAGTACGCTGGGAGCGGCCTCCTCGGGGCTGGGGGGGGCGGCCTCGTGCGCGGCGAGGCTGGTGACGGCCGCGTCCGTGATGCCGCAGGGGACGAAGAGCGCGTAGGCGGAGAGATCGGGGGCCAGGTTCAACGCGAGGCCGTGGATGGAGACGCCCCGTCGGAAGTGGAGCCCAACCGCCGCGATCTTGGCGAGTCCGCAGCTTGACTGAGGGGAGGGGAGCCAGACCCCGGGGAAGCCTGGGCGGCGGGTGGCGGGCAGGTCGCGTGCGCTGAGCCAGTCGATGAGCCCCTGCTCCAGGGCCGTGACCAGGCCGCGGGCGCCGAGGCCGCGTCGCGCCGCGTCGATGATGGCGTAGAGGACGAGCTGCCCAGGCCCGTGCCAGGTGGCCAGCCCGCCGCGCTCGGTCTCGACGAGGTCGATCCCGCGGGCCGCGAGCGCGGCCTTGTCGGGCAGCCCCGCCGCCGCGCGGCGCCCTGTCGTGATCACGGGGTCGTGCTCCAGCGCCCAGAGCACCTCCGACGCGCGCCCCTCCAGCACGGCCTCGCGGCGCTCCCGCTGAGCGTCCAGCGCCTCACGATAGGGCAGGCGACCTCGCCAGGAGCAGGCGATCGGGCTCAAGCTCACCTCAGGGGCGGCCCACGAAGACCGCGCTGCCGCGGTAGGCGCCGACCCACTCGCGCAGCAGGACGTCCACCGTCGCGGCGATCGGGATGGCCAGCACCATGCCCCACAGCCCCATCAGGCTGCCGCCGACGATCAGGGCGACCATGACGACCATCGGGTGCAGGCCCACCTTGTCGCCCACCAGCACCGGCGTGAGGATCCATCCTTCCAGGCCCTGCACGCCGAAGAACACGCCCAGCACATAGGCCAGGTGAGGGTCGATGCCGTACTTCAGGAAGGCCAGGATCAGGGCCAGCACCAGCCCTACGGCCGGTCCGAAGTAGGGGATGATGAAGAGGATGCCGGCGGTCATGCCCACGACGAAGGCGAGGTCGATCTCGGCGATCCACAGCCCGAGGCTGTAGAGCAGGCCGAGCGCCAGGCAGAGGCTGATCTGACCGCGGACGAAGGCGCCCAGGCGCGCGTCGATCTCGCGGGCGATGCGGGTGACCGTCTGGCGGCTGCGCGGCGGGATCAGCGACTCCGCCCCGTCGACGAGCTGCTCCCAGTCGCGCAGCAGGTAGAAGGTGAAGACCGGGACCAGCAGCAGGTTCACGATGCCGACGATGAAGCCCATGCCCGACGTGAAGAGGCCGCTCAGGAACGTCTGGATCGCCGCCCGCGCGTCCGGAGAGAGCTTCGTGATCAGGCCGGGGAGCTCCGCCTGGAGCGTGGGCATGTCCACCGGGATGTGCACGCCGGACCGCGCCTCGATCCAGGTGGCGGCCGGGCCGATGGCCTGGCCCGCGCGCTCCAGGTAGACCTGAACGTTGCCGGAGAGCTCGGCGAACTGGCCGGCGACGGCGGGGATGACGATGAGCGCGAAGAGCATCACGCCGAGCAGGCCCGCCGCGAAGAGGGCCAGCACGCCGACCGTGCGCGAGCGCCCCGAGGCCTCCATCCGGCGCACCAGCGGGCTCAGGATGTAGGCCAGCGCGGCGCTGCCGAAGAGCAGCGAGAAGACGGGCCAGAGCAGCCAGAGGAGGCCGCCTCCCACCACGAGGAACATGAGGCCCCAGCCCATCTTCTCGCGCGTGGACAGCGGCGCCGTGAGGGGGGCGGCGCGGCGCAGGCGCGGGCGGCCGGCGGGTCCGCCCGACGAGCTGTTGGCGCGGCGGCGGATCATGGGTCCACCACGACGACCAGCTTGCCGGCGGCGCTGAGCGCGGCGAAGTCGGCGCTCCCCGCGAGGGCGGTGGCGTCCGCGGCGGACAGCTCGATCTCGCAGCGGCTGTCGGCGCTGGCGGCGCGGACGAAGATGGGCTTCTCGCCCGCGCGCTCCACCGCCCGCGGGTCGGCGGGGTCCGGGACGAAGATCACAGGCGGGGCGCGGCGCACGACCTCCTCCGAGAGGGAGCGCGCGTCGAAGAGGGGGGCGCCCTCCGGCGGCACGAGGGAGGGCACCATGCAGGGGCGGAAGCCCAGCTCGCGCACGTCCACCAGGACGCCGCTGTGCTCGCCTGTGGGCTCCGGGGCCGGGCCCTGACGGGCGAGGGCGACGAGGGCGGGGCGAAGCCAGGCCTGCAGGTCCAGGGTGGCGTCCATCTCCACGCGCCCGGACGAGACGTAGCGGGTCTCGACGACGCGCCAGGCGCCGAGGCCCTCGGCCAGGCGCAGGGCCAGCTCGTCGCCGCCGCTCATCAGGTCGCCCGCCGTGCTCTCCGGGGAGAGGCGCACCTGCGGCGCCAGCGAGAGCACCCGCGGGGCGAGGCGGTCGAGGGCGTCCTGCTCCTGGACGCGCTGGTCTTTCCAGGCGCCGACGCGGCGCTCGCTGGCGGCGCTGGCCTCGAGCTTCCAGACGGTCCAGTCGATGACCCCGCCGTCGAGGTTCTCGCGCACCGACGGGAAGGTGGAGCGCGGGGCGTCCGCCGGCGCGGCGAGGGCGAGCCCGGCGAGCAGGAGGGGCAGGACGGCGAGGACACGCGGGCGCATCAGCGGAACTCCACGATGTCGGGCCATGGGAAGAGCTCCTCGACGCTCTGCTTGAAGGCGTCGTCGGCCATCACGGAGACGGAGGGCAGGCGCCCGACCCAGGCGGCGGCGAGCTCATCGACCTTGAGGTGGATAATGACCGGCCGGCCGCCGGAGGCGCCCCGGAGCAGCTTCGTCAGCCCCTCGAGGCGGCCGTTCTCCAGCCAGGCCACGTTCAAGTGCAGGTGGACCTCGCGGGTGCGGCGCTCGCGGATCTCCGCGAGGAGCTCGGCCTCCTCCGCCAGGATCTTGTTGCCCTCCTCGCCGCGCTCCAGCTTGCCCTTGATGCGCACGGGCTGGTCGGCCGTCAGCGCGCGCTGAGACTTCGCGTAGGCGTCGGAGAAGAAGACGCACTCCACGGCGCCCGTCTGGTCCTCGACGGTGGCGAAGGCCATGCGCGAGCCGCTCTTGGTCTTGATCTCGCGGAAGGAGGTGACCATCCCGGCGATGCCCACGCTCTCGGCGGCGCCGGTCACGTCCAGGCGCGCCACCGTGTACAGGCTGAGCCGCTCGACGACGGCGGCGAACTCCTCGAGCGGGTGGCCGGTGATGAAGAAGCCGAGGGCCTCGCGCTCGTAGGTCAGCTTGGGGCCGGTGGGCCACTCGCCGACATCGGGGAGCCGGAAGCTCGGGCGCGGCGGGCCCTTCATGCCGCCGAACAGGCTCATCTGGCCGGCGATGCGCTCCTGCTGGGTGCTCTGGGCGGCGCTCATCGCCGCGGCGAGGCTCTCGAAGAGGGCCCGGCGCGGGTGGCCGGCCCAGTCGAAGGCGCCGCACTTGATCAGGTTCTCCAGGACCTTCTTGTTGACGCGCTTCCAGTCGAGGCGCTCCAGGCAGTCCATGAAGCTGGCGAACGCGCCCCCGGCGGCGACGCGCGCCTCCAGGATGGCCTCGACCGCGCCCTCTCCGACGCCCTTGACGGCGGCGAGGCCGAAGCGGATCTGCTTGCGGTTGTCCGGCGGGACGTTGAAGCCCGACT
>CAZKWG010000572.1:0-5570 GCA_964556105.1 uncultured Enterobacterales bacterium
GCTCTCTCCCACCACCGCGAGCGTCTTGCCGGCCTCGATGGTGTAGCTGACGCCGTCCACGGCCTTCGCCAACCCGGCCTCGGTGCGGAAATAGATGCGGAGATCCTCGATCTGGAGGAGCGGGTCAGGGCCCCCCGTCGCAGCGCTCATTCGCGTCCCCGGGTCCGATGAAGGTCGAGGGCGACGCGGGCGCCGCCCAGGAGAGGTTCAACACGCTGCTATCCCGGCTCCGCGTCCAGTGCGTCCCTTCCTGGTGAGCGTCGTGTTCAACACGAAAGGATCCATCTCCTACTGCCACCGTGGAGGTTTCAGTGCTAAGCTGATCGGGATACTGATCCTCTGGCTCTCGCCGGTCGAGCTCCCGAACGACCGCGCGCATCAGGAGGCGCCTGTGGCGAAGAAGACGCGTGTGATGTTCATCAAGTACCACGAGGCGGCCGATCAGCAGCCGCTCTCGAAGAAAGCAGCGGAGAAGCTCGGTGTTTTCCCGAGTCTCGCGCTGGCGGGTCTTGGTGCCTGGGTCCGTCAGCACGGCTACCAGGTCAAGCTCATCGACCTGCACGTCGAGAACATCTACCCGAACGACGCCGTCGATCGGGTGCGCGAATTCGACCCGCACATCATCGCGCTGACCTCGAAGACGCTGGGCTGGCCGGCGGTCATCGAGATCGCCCAGATGGCTCGCGCGACGGTGCCGAACGCGCTCATCGTGGTCGGCGGCCCGCACATGAGCATCTACGCCAAGGACTCGCTGTCCTGGGAGTGCTTCGACATCGCCGTCGTCGGCGACGGCGAGGAGACCTTCCTGGAGATCTGCGACCGCGTGGAGAGCGGCTCCTCGCTGGACGATATCGCCGGGACCGTCGTCCGCAGGGCGGACGGCGAGCTGGTGCAGAACCCGGCGCGCCCCCTGCCCAAGGACATCGACCAGTACCCGATGACCGGCTGGGACCTCCTGCCCGTCAGCCAGTACCACTGCCTGACGCTGCTCAAGCCCTTCGCCACCATGGTCACGACGCGCGGCTGCCCCTGGCACTGCGGCTACTGCAGCCAGGTGTACTCGGAGAAGCTGCGCTTCCGCGCGGTGGACCTCGTCGTGGACGAGATGGAGCACCTCGAGCGGCAGTACGGCGTGAAGGAGATCGTCTTCTTCGACGAGACCTTCACCATCGGCAAGAAGCGCATGCTGAAGTTCTCCGAGGAGGTCCAGCGCCGTGGGCTGAAGGTGAAGTTCAACATCCGCGCGCGCGTGGACACGGTGGACCGCGAGGTCGTGCGCGCCCTGAAGGCCGCCGGTCTGCGCTCCATCCACATGGGCGTCGAGGCGGGCACGGATCGCCTGCTGAAGATCATGAACAAGCAGATCACGCGCGAGCAGACCGAGCGCGCCTACCGCATCTGCCGTGAAGAGGGCGTGGACACCCGCGGCTACTTCATGATCGGCTACTACGACGCGACCCCCGCCGACGTCGAGGGCACCATCGACTTCGCGGCCGGCCTCGGCCTGGACTGGGCGAGCTTCTCGGTGGCGACGGCGCTTCCGGCGACGGACCTGTACCGCATCGCCCAGGAGCGCGGCTACGTGTCCGGCGACTTCTGGAAGCAGTACACCATCGACGGCGGCGGCAACATCCCGCAGCTCGAGACCGAGACGTTCACGGCCGAGCAGCTCCGCGCCTACCGCACGAAGGCGTACTTGAAGTTCTACATGCGCCCGGATCTCATCCGCCGCAAGCTGTCCAAGTCCGAGGGCCGCGACGAGCTCATCGAGATGCTCGGCGGCGCCACGGTGCTCGCCGAGATCGTGAAGTCCACGGTTCTGAAGCGGATCCCCTCGGTGGGTCTCGGGAAGTGGGCCACGGTCTGAGCCTTCGAGCTCAGGCCTTGCGGCCGCCGACCACGCGCTCGGTGCCGCTCAGGTCCTTCCAGGTGCGCACCTCCGAGAGGCCCGCCGCCTCCAAGAGGACGGCGACCGCCTGCGCCTGCCCGTCGCCGACCTCCAGCAGGACGGCGACGCGGGCCCGCGCCGCCGCGGCCGGGATCAGCCTGCGGTAGACGTCCAGCCCGTCCGGGCCGCCGTCCAGCGCCAGCCTCGGCTCATGGTCGCGGATCTCCGGCGCCAGGGTCTCGATCTGCGCGCTCGGGATGTAGGGCGGGTTCGAGACCACCAGATCGACGGGGCGCTTCGCCGGGATGGGCTCGAGCAGGGGGCCGCGCAGCACGGCCACGCGATCGGTGAGCCCCAGGCGGCTCGCGTTCTCGCGCGTGGCGGCCAGGGCCTCCGGGCTGAGATCCGTGGCGTAGAGCTTCACCTTGGGCCGCGCCCAGGCCAGCGAGAGCCCGACCGCGCCGGTCCCGCTCCCGACGTCGGCGACGAAGCGCTCCTCGTCCTCGGGGAGCTGCGTGAGCGCGGCCTCGACCAGGGCCTCGGTGTCGGGGCGGGGGACCAGCACGCCCGGCGGGCTGTGCAGCTCGATCTTCCAGAACCCTTTGCTGCCCAGGATCCAGGCCATCGGCTCGCGGGCGCCGCGCCGCCGCACCAGCGGGCGGAGGGCCTCGAGCTCGGCGTCCGTGAGCGGGCGGTCGTGCTGCAGGTAGAGCCCGACGCGGTCGAGCTTCAGCACGCTGGCCAGGATCAGCTCGGCGTCCAGCCGCGCCGACGGGACACCGCGCTCCTGAAAGAAGCGGCTTGTGCGCTGGAGCACATCGACGAGGGCGATCAACGGGACTCCCGAGCGCGTCGCTTATCCCCGCGCGGGGGCGCGCTCCAGGCTGCAGCTCTCGTCGATGCAGCGGCCGGTCCAGCGGAGGCGGTTCTTCGCGAAGACCTCATACGACCAGTCGAGCATCCAGGTGATGCCCGGCAGGCGCATCATCCAGGCGACCCAGCCCAGGCCGACCGCGGCGTAGAGCTGGCGGAAGACCTCGACGCCCTCGATCCAGGTGCCGTCGGGGAGGCGGCCGTGGATGCGATCCATGAGCAGGTTCATCGACTTGCCGAGCGTGCTCGGGTCGAAGCTGGGGGCGGCGATGTCGGTGAAGCGCACCCTGGACCGGCGGTCGAGGCGGCGAAGCAGCGTGATCTCGCGACTACAGAGCGGGCAGTCCCCGTCGAAGAAGACCTCGACCGTCCATGACCCGTCTCCCGTGCCTCCGCCTGACCGGCTCTCCGCGCCTGCGCCCATAAGCACCTCCACCTGTGATCCATCTAGACCAGAGAAGGGGGTGAGACAAGGGGCAGACACGATCTTGCAGGCGGGAACGAAAGTTTGTCGTCAGCGTATGCGCCAGGTGACCGGCGCGAGGGACACCAGCGCCTGACCCTCGGGGCCCTGGCCGCTGCGCAGGGAGCACACGCCGGTCTGGAGGGCGCCGGAGAGCGTCGGGATCACGCGCAGCCGCAGGTCCGAGGCCTGGCCCGGCCCGAGGGCGGGGATCTGCAGGCGCAGCAGCCCGTCCTCGGCGTCCCAGCGCGTGAGGCGCCCCTCGGTGACCAGATCGCGCAGCGCCTCCTCGTCGGCCACGACGCCCGCGGGGAGGCGGATCTCGGCGGAGAGCGCCATGCCCGCCGGCGCCAGCGTGCGCACGAGCAGCTCGGCCGCCTGTCCGCGGACGAGGCCCTCGGGGGGGAGCACGTCCAGGGTCGCGCCGCCCGGTCCGACCGCGCCCGTCCAGGGCACCCAGCTGCGCAACGAGAGCTGGTAGCCCAGGCCCGGGACCGCGGGGGAGGCCTCGATAGTCCAGGTGTGCTCGCCCGCGGCGGCGCCTGCGGGGGCCTCCAGGACGACCACCTCCTTGCGGCGGTCGCCGTCCAGGCTGCCCTCCAGCACGGGCTGGCCGTCCATGAGCAGGCGCAGGCGGACGCCGTCGGGGATGGGATCCTCGAAGAGGGCGAGGGCGGCGCGCAGGGCGACGAGGTTGGCGCGGCCGTCTCCCCAGCCCCAGCCGGGGTGGTAGGCCCCCAGGATGGTGGCGCCGAGGTCGGCGAGCCAGGGCGCCTCTTTGTCGTCTCTGAGGGCGAGGGCGGCCAGCGCGGTGCACTCGAGCTCGCTGGGGCGGAGGCCGTCGGCGCGCACGATGTCCTCGGGCGCGGGGAGGGCGCGGCTGCCGTCCTCGCGCGTGACGACGGCCTCGCGCACGGTCTCGCGCAGCTTCGTGGCCAGCCCGCTGGGGGCGGCGCCGCTGACCAGGACGGCGGCGGCGGTGCAGGGGTCCTGGACCTGGGGGGCGAGGCGCTCGAAGGCCGAGCTGGCGCGCAGGGCGACGCGGCTGGCGCGCTGGCGAGCGGCGGGGCCGCGATCCGCGCCCGCCTTGACGGCGGCGGCGGCCTCGGCGGTCGACATCAACAGACGCTGGACCGTCCAGCCGGTCTCTCCGCCGAAGGTGCCGTCCGGACGCTGCTGCTGGGCCAGGGTCTCCAGCAGGCGCTCCGAGAGGCGCACCATCACAGGGTTGTCGGGGTGAGCCAGGGCGGCCTCGGCGAAGAGGGCGGCCTGGCCGAGATCAGGGCTCAGCGTGTGGCGCAGGGCGCGCTGGCCGGCGAGCAGGCTGGCCTCGCGGCTGGCCCTGGCGTCCGGCTCCTCGCCCAGGGCGCGGAGCAGCGTGGGCCCCTGGCCGGCGAGCAGCAGGGCGTAGGCGTCCTCCGACGCGCCGCCGCGGGCGAGGGCGTCGGCCAGCTCGGCGCGCAGCAGCGCGAGGGCGCCCGGATAGACGACGAGGCGCACGCGGGCGCTGGCGTCCAGGCCGGCGGGGCCGCTGAGCGTGACGGAGCGGGGCGCGGCCAGGGTGCCGGTGCGCGTGCTCTCCAGGAGGCGCCCGCTGGGCAGGACCTCCAGCGTCCGCAGCAGCGCGTCCGCGCCCTCCAGGGTGGCGGAGAGCTTCGCCGTGCCTGCGCCGCGGGCGATGACGGGGACATCGACCACGACGCTCCCATAGGCGGGGATGCGCACCACGCCGCCGCCCGCGCCGCTGGCCGCGCCGCTCACGCTGACCGTCAGCTTCGCCGATCGATCCTCGGCCGTGGTGTTCACGACCTGAACGGGCAGGGTCACCTGGTCGCCGGCCATCAGCGTGGGCGGGAGGATGGGGTCCACGTAGACGGGGAGGGTGCCGAGGAAGCTGGTCACCGCGCCGGCCATGCCGCCGTCGCGGCTGTGGGCGAGGCCGAGCACGCGCCAGGTGGTGAGCCGGTCGGGGACACGGGCGTCCACGGTGGCCACGCCGTTGGCGTCGGTGACGACCAGCGGCTCGAAGAGGAAGGTCTCGGGGAACCAGGCGCGGGTGGCGGGCGCCTCGGGCTCCGCGGGGGCGTCGCGGCCGCCCTTCTTTTTTTCGTCCGCCTCCTGCTCGTTCTGGCCGCGGCGGGGGGCGGCGGACTTCATCGGGGCCAGGATCCCGTCGGCGCCTCCACCCTCGCCGGGCGCCGTGGCCGCGGGTGAGGGCGCCTCCTCTTTGGCCATCTCCATCTCGGGGTAGGCCTCGCGGGCGTCGCGCGCGCTCTGCGCCGAGGGCGCCTCTGACGCGCTGCAGCCCAGCAGGAGCAGGAGCACGGAATTCCGAACCTTCATGGC
>CAZKWG010000573.1:0-5564 GCA_964556105.1 uncultured Enterobacterales bacterium
CCCTCGTCCGCCGAGCCCAGCGCGCCGCCGCCGCCGGTGGTCCCGCCGCCCATCCCCGTGCCCGCGCCGCTCATCCCCTTCGCCGTCCAGAGCGCGCCGCTCGAGGCCCAGACCTCGACCCCGGAGGTCGCTGGCGCCTGGTCCGAAGACGCGGCCCTCCTCGAGCGCGAGGCGGCCGTCGCCGTGGACGTCGCCCATCAGGGCGCGCTGCTCGCCGAGGCCGGCCGGATCCACGCCTCCCGCCTGGGGAACATGGACGTCGCCGAGCGTCTGCTCGGCCTCGCCATCCAGGGTGGCACCCGCGACGCCGAGCTGCTCAAGCTCTACGGCGCGACGGTCGCGGCTCGCGAGGATCTCGTCCTCCTCCGTCATGTGCTCGAGCGCCGCGCCAACGCCAGCCAGGGCGTGGTCGCCGCCGAGGCCCTTCAGGACGCGGCCCTCCTCGAGCGCAACATGCGCCAGGACGCCAACGCCGTCGCCCTCCTCGAGCGCGCGCTCGAGCTGGCCCCGGACGACTGGTTCACCCTCCGGCTCCTCCGCGAGCTGCACTACCGCGCCCGTAACTGGGAAGGCCTGTGCATGGTGCTGACCTCGATGGCGGGCCTCGCCACCGGGCCGCGCGCCGCGCGCTACCTGGTCGAGCAGGGCCGTATCTTCGAGGAGCAGCTCTCGCGCGCCGATCAGGCACGCGCCTCCTACGATCTCGCGCTGGAGGCCGAGCCGACCTACGCCCCCGCGCTGCTGGCCGTCGAGCGCCTCGCGCACACCGCCGGTGATCTGGCTCGGCTCGCCGATCTCTACGAGACCCAGGCCCGTCTGGCCGAGGGCGCGGACGCCGCGTTCTGGTGGGCGCGCTCCGCCCGCTTCGCCATGCGCGCCGGCCTGGACGACGCGCGCATCGCCGCCGCCTATGAGGCCGCCCTGGCCACCAGCGCGCCGGACGCCTACGAGCTGCGCCACGAGCACCAGCACTTCCTGGCCACCCGCGGTCATGTGGACGCGCTGGTCGCCAGCCTCGAGGCCGAGGCCAGCCAGCTGAGCGGCCCCGAGGCAGCGCCCGTGTTCATCCGCCTGGGCGCGGTCCTCGCCGAGCGCGCTCCCGACGCCGCCATCGGCGCCTGGCGGGCCGCCCTCGAGGCCGACCCCACCGCCGATCCCGCCCTGGAGAGCCTGATCCGCGCGCTCAGCGCCTCCGGGCGCAACGAGGAGCTGCTCGCCGTCTTCGACGAGCACTCCGGTCGGGTCGATGACCAGAACTTCGCGGTCACCCTGCTCTATCGGGCGGGCGAGCTCTGCGAGGGGCCGCTCGGCGACCTCCCCGCCGCCAGCGCGCGCTACCGCCGCATCCTGGAGACCTCGGCCGGCTACCTGCCGGCGCTCGAGGGTCTCGAGCGCGTCGCCGAGCGCATGAGCGACTGGCAGACCCTGGTCGCGCTGGCCGAGCAGCGCGCGCTGCTCAGCGAAGAGTCCAGCGTCATCTCCCTGCACAATTTCCGGGCCGGCATGGTCTGTGAGCTGCGCCTGGGTGACCGGGAGCGCGCGCGGGCCTTCTACAAGCGCTCGCTGGAGACCCAGGGACGCTACGTGGCCGCCCTCGACGCCTACACGCGCCTGCTGGAGAACGAGGGCAGCTGGGAGGCTCTGGCCGACACGCTCAGCTCCGCGGCGCTCGCCAGCGAGGACGGCAACGAGGTCGTCAGCTTCACCTACCGCGCCGGTCGGATCTACGCGGAGAAGGTCGGGAACACCGAGCTGGCCATGACGGCCCTGCGCCGCTGCCTGGAGCTCAGCCCGGGCTTCCTGCCCGCGATGGCGCTGCTCCGCGATCTGTGCGTCGCCAGCGGGCACTGGCACGAGGCCTACGACCTCTATCGGCAGGAGGCCGAGGCCGTCGAGAACCCCAGCCGCCGTCACTGGCGGATGCTCGGCGCCGCCGGGGTGGCGCGTCACCTCCCGGATCTCGATCCGGCCACGATCGCGCAGGAGATCCTGAACGAGGATCCCAACAACCTCGCCGCCATGAGCCTGCTCGAGCAGCGGGCGCTGGAGACGGGTGACACCGCGGGTCTGGTCGCGGTCTACCGCCGCCGGGCTGCCGCCAGTCAGGACCCGAGCGTCCAGGCGCGCCTGATCTCGCGCGTCGCCGATCTCTCGCGCGACGCCGGAGACGCGGTGGCCGCCGTTCAGGCGATCACCGAGGTCATCGAGATCGACACCGTCGGCCGTCCGCTCTTCGCCCTGGCGCGCGTCGCTGAGGGCGTCCATTACTGGGACGAAGCGCAGCGAGCGCTGCGCACGGGCGACGAGGCCGGCCACCTGGTCGAGCTCGCGCGGCTTCAGGAGACCTATGTCTCGGACGCCGCCGCCGCCGCCGCCGCCTGGCGCCGCGTGCTGGAGCAGGACCCGAACAACACCGAGGCCGCCGCGGGCGTCGAGCGCACGGTGACCCGCACCGGCGGTCGGGAAGGGCTCGCCGAGGCCCACGCGATCCTGGCGGATCACCTGCCGGATCCGGCGATTCGTACGGTCCACGCGCTGCTCGCCGGTCACCTCTTCGAGGCGGCGGGCGATCGTGATCAGGCCGCCCGCTACTTCCGCATCGCCTTCGAGGCCCGCCCTGCCCAGGGCAAGGCCTTCGACGCGCTGCGCCGCCTCTACATCGGCTCTGGCGACGCCGACGGTCTCGAGTCCCTCTTCGGGGCCCTCTCCGAGCCCGCGCCGCTCGACCTGGCGCTGGCCCTCGAGGACGCGGGCGCCACCAGCAAGGCCGCCAGCATCTACCAGGCGTGGATTGGCACGCTGCTGGCCGACGAGCCGCTGATGCTGCCGCTGCAGGTGCGGCTGGCCGCGGTGCTCTCCGCCACCGACCAGTGGCAGCAGGTCTTCGAGATCCTCGGTCAGGAGCTCGCCTCGCTGCGCGACCCGGAGAACCGTCGGCACGTCGAGAGCCGCCGCCGCCGTGTCCTCGCGGAGAAGCTCGCCGAGACCGAGCAGGCCTGGGAGTTCTACCGGCAGCTCCACGAGGAGCAGCCCGCCGATCGCGAGGTCCTCGAGGCGCTCGCCCGCATCGCCCACGCCCGCGGTGAGGCCGATCTGGCGTTGAGCTACCTGGAAGGCCTGACCCGCGTGACGTCGAACCGCGACGAGGCCGCCCGTTACCAGCGCCGCGTGGCGGACATCTATCGCACCCGCGGGGACGACGACGGGGCCCGCCAGGCCTACCTGCGCGCCCTGGACTTCCAGCCCGAGGATCTCGAGGCGCTCGCCGGCCTGAAGAGCCTCGCTCAGAACCAGGGGAACTGGCAGGCCCTCGTGGGTGTGCTCGCTCGCGAGGCGACCATGCTCTCCGGGGCCGAGCGCGTCGATCGGTATCGCGAGATCGCCCGCATCTGGGAAGAGAACATCAAGGAGCGCGCCGTCGCGGTGGACGCCTGGCGCAAGGTGCTCGAGGCCGTCCCCGGCGATCTCGAGGCCCTGCAGCACATGGTCAACCTGACCCGCGCCCTCGAAGACCACGCGGCCTTCGTGGACGTGGCCCGCCTCCTCGTCGCGCACCTCGACGGCCCCGAGCGCGCGCTGCTGCGCACCGAGATCGGCCGGATCTGCCTGGAGCACCTCTACAACGAGCCCGAGGCGCTGACCCAGCTCGAGGGCGCCGCCGCGGACGGCAGCCTTGAGGCCAGCCAGCTCCTGGAGCGCATCTTCGCCGGCCGCGGCGACTGGGAGCGCAGCGTCGCCGCGATCCTCCGCCAGGCGGAGCTCGCGCCCGACGAGGCCGTGGGCCTGATGCTGCGCGCGGCGCAGGTTCGCCTGGAGATGCTGCACGACCAGGAGGGCGTGGACGCCATCTACCAGCGTGTGCTCGAGGTCGACCCGGACAACGGCGAGGCCCTGCGCTTCCGCGGCGCCCACCTCTTTAAGCGGGAGGATCTCGCCGGCGCGGTCGAGGTCTGGCGTCGTCTGGAGGTCTCTGAGCTCGGGCGCGATCTCGACGACTTCGACGTCCGGATGGAGGTCTCGCTTTACTTCTTCCGCTTCGCCGAGGCCGAGCGTCAGCTTGGTCAGCTCGAGGACGCGCTCACGCATTACCGACGCGCGCTGGAGCTCAACCCGAGCCACCTCCCCAGCCTGGAGGCGGTGGGCCCGGTCTACGTGCAGCTCGGCAAGTGGGAGCAGGCGGGCGACACCTACCGCTCCATCCTGCAGCTCACCGGCGGCCAGGGCGACATGGATCGCATCGCCGCGACCTATGTGAGCCTGGGCATCGTGGACCAGAACCTCGGCGACCTGGAGAAGGCCAAGAAGCGCTTCTCCAAGGCGCTGGAGATCCGGCCCAACCACGTGGGCGCGCTGCTCGGGACGGCGAGCGTGTTGTTCGCGCGAGGAGAGTGGAACAACCTCCTCAACATCTACAACAACATCATCTACCACGCCCAGGAGCCCTCCCGCGTCATCGAGGCCTATCTGGCCAAGGGCTACGTGCTCGACGCCAAGATGAACCTCCCCGACAAGGGCGCGCAGCACTACCAGAAGAGCCTGGACTACGATCCGGCGCAGCCCACCGCGCTGCTCCGCCTCGCCGAGATCGCGCTTCGCAAGCGGGAGTACCCGGTGGCCGGCGCCTTCGCCGACCGCGGGCTGGGCCTGACGCTCTCGGACGGCAAGCTGCGCGCCGCCCTGCTCCTGGTGCGCGCCGCGGCCCTGGCCGCCGCGGATCAGGGCGAGTCGGCCAACGCCAGCTTCCAGGCCGCCTTGGAGGCCGACGCCTCCTGGATGGGCCTGGGTGAGCGGCTGCCTGGCGCAGACGCGATCGCTCGCGCGCTGAAGGAGCGGCTGCAGGCCGCCCTGTGAGCCTGGCCGCGGCGCCCCCCCGATCGGACCCCCGCTGGGTCCGCCTCGGGGGGTTCCTGTTTCGAGCGCGGGGGTGGATTCCACTCCCGCTCTTGATTCTGCTGCTCGTCTTCGCTCAGGGCTTGAACGTCTGGGCCCTGCCCGGCGCGCTCGTCGTCCTCGCGGGGCTGGGGCTGCGCCTGTGGGCCGTAGCGCACATCGGCCCCGGCTCGCGGCGGCGGACGGCGGAGGTCGGCGCGCTGGCGGCGAGCGGCCCCTACACGCGCTGTCGAAACCCGCTCTACGTGGGCAACCTGGCGCTGTGGGTCGGCGTCTCGCTGCTCAGCGGCGCGCCCTGGGTGGCGCTCCCCGTGTTCCTGGGCCTGTTTCTGCACTACACCGCCGTGGTGCGCTGGGAGGAGCAGCTGCTCGGCGAGACGCTGGGCGAGGCCTACCGGGCGTGGGCCGCGCGGACGCCGCGCTGGATTCCCCACCTCGGCGGCTCTCCGGAGCCCGGGGCCTCCCCGTCGGGGAGCTGGCGGGCTGCCTGGCGCAGCGAGCGCTCGACCCACCTCGCGGCGCTCGTCGGTCTCGATCTACCCGCGGGGGTATCCTTCTGCGCCTCCGCCACGGACGGGGTCGACGGTACGAGCGGTACCGCGGGCGCGCTGGTCGACCATCGTCTCCGGCATCACGAGGCGCGGGTGCGGGACGCACTCCGCCGCTTCGATACC
>CAZKWG010000574.1:0-5561 GCA_964556105.1 uncultured Enterobacterales bacterium
CGGCTGCGGTCAGAACGGGGCGAGTCTGGTCGGCCCCAAAAGACCATCGCCGACCGCCCAGGTGCGCCTCGGCCTCCGGGAGAACGAGATCGCTCAACGCGCCGTCTTCCAGCCAGCCATAGCCCGCGTCCCGCTCGTAGCCCGCGGGGAGCAGCAGCCCGACGCCGGCCGGAGTGGTGAGCCGTCCTCTCTGCCACCAGGACAAGCCGCGAAGCTCCACACCCACGCGCCCGAGCCCACGGGTCCCGCCGCCGCCAATGCGCAGCACCCCCAGATCCAGCTCGTCCAGCAGGGTGGCGACCAGACCCACCTGCCAAAGCTGCGCGTTGTGCAGATGCAGCACCGTGCCGAAAGCCCCGCCCGTCACGACGTCGGACTCGAAGAGCTTGCCTTCGTGCGCCGCGCCGGTGCGCCGATCAATGGCGACACCCGCCCGCGCGTCGAGTCGGTTCGCGTCTCTGCGCTTCTTGCCGGCCGGCGGTATCGCGTCGGCGAAGCGGATTCGGCCGGCGATCTGCTGGCTGCCGAAGGTGCGGCATGCCAGGCACTGGCGGGCGTGGATCTCGGCGCTACTCGGCGCGCGGTCGGTGCCCGCCACCTTGGAACGGCCAGCGTTGTGACAGGGTCCGTTGCGCATGTCCAATGGATCGCATGCATAACGATCCACCAACTCGCGGCGCGGCGCCAGTCCGCGCAGGTGGCGCTCCGCGGCGGACCTCAGCGCGCCTTTCAGCGAGCTCCCGGGCAGAAAGACTGTCTCGTCCTCACCCACGCGCATACGGATGGGCTGCATGTCGGGCTCGTCCGGGCGCAGCAACGCCCGCTCCTTGTTGCCCTCCTTGACGAGCAGGCCGGTGCGCGGCACGAGCTCCAGCGCGATCTCGACGCGGTTGAGGATCAGGCTGTGCATGGGGCCTCCTCGGCGAGCGGGTGCTCCAGGAAGGTGTCGAGCGCGCGCTCGAGCTCAGTCAGCTGTTCATCATCAAGCAGGAGTGGATCGATACGCCCGAGCGCGTGGCGGATCGTGGGGTAGTACACGACCTGGGGCTTTCGCTCCAGACGCAGCCAGCCGAGGCCGCGGGATCCGCCGCCGCCGATGCGCAGCGATCCGCGACCGACCTCCTCGATCACGGCCAGGATGAGGCCCACCTGCCAGGGCTCGGCGTTGTCCAACTCCACCACCAGCTCCACGCGCGCACCCGGCTCGACAATCTCATAGTTGTACTTGATGCCGTCCTCGGCGCGTGCCAGATCACGATTGATCCCAACGCCGTCGCGAAGGCGCGTGCTGGCTTGGAACAGGCTGTCAGCGAAGCGCGCGCGGCTGGCCAACCCCTCGGCGCCGAAGATCGCGCAGGCGTGACAGATGCCGCGGGCCACGAAGGCGCGCTCGGCCAGCACCTTCGCCTCAGCGCTGCCCTTCATGTCTGGGAAGTCTCCGAGGCAGCGCGTAGCCTCTCGGTCCTCCGGCCCCTTTGGCTTGGTGCCGAACGGATCACAGGCCATGGCCCGCCACTGCGCGCCCTCGGGCGTAGTGCTCCGCAGAATCGCTTCGCAGGCGGTGCGGATCACCCCTTTCCAGGTTGATCCTGGGATGACCAGGCGCTCTTCCCGGCCCGAGCCCAGGCGCAGCAGAGGCATGTCCGTCCCGAGCAGATCGTCCGAGCGGCCGGAGCCCACCCGCATCCCCGTCTGCACGACCAGCGTGGCGAGGATCCGATAGCGGTTGTGGAAGCGGTCGAAGAAGAGTTTATCGCTTCGCATGGGCCCCCCCCTCGACCTCGCGCGCGAGGATCGAGTGCCAGCGGACGATCTGGCCGAGCAGGGCGCGGACGCGCTGCATCTCCAGCAGGTCGCGATCCTCCCGCGAGGCGGCGTCACCGAGCTCCTTTGCCACGTCACGCTGGATCTTCACGATCTCGTCGATGATCCGTCCTCCGACCACGGGGGGCACGGGGTCCTTGACGCGCCCCATCTGGTAGCGGACCAGCGTGGTGACCTGCTCGGCCACCTCCGCTTCGTTAGCTACACGGGAGAGGCCCTTCATCTGGGTTGCGCTGGCCTTCTTCAGCGCATCCTGGAAGGGCTGGTGGCTCCGGGCCTCGGGAGAGCCCGGGTCCAACCACTGGAAGAGCTGGCGGGCCGCCCACGCTTCGGCTGACATCGACATCGGATTCCTCGCGTCGTTCATCGTGAGAGTTCAGGACAGAAGAGCAGTCGGCCAAGGCCGAGCTCTCGGTAGCGGCCGAGGCCCGCGCTCTCGGCGCGGCGCATCTCGTCCATTGGGAGGGGGCCAGGTGCCTCGATGAGCCAGGCGCTCCCGGCCTGCGCGGCCTGGAAGACCGGGGCCGGGCGGCCCTCGTAATCCAACCAGCCGGAGCGAGCCTCCGCCCGTGCCCAGGCGCCGCGAAGCTTGGCACCTTCGCCGAAGAGCTCGCGCGCGAGCCACGCGCCGAGGTCTTGACCGGGCTCGCCGCACAGCGGAGTGCGGGCCACGACCTGCACCAGCCGATTGGGGCGCCAGCCCAGCCCGCCGAGGCCATGGAGCTTCTGGGCGGCCTTCTCTTGGAAGCGCTGAATCCGGCTGTGGAGCGTGTCTTTCGGCGGCAAGCCCAGCGTCAGGCGCACCTGCCCCAGCCCTCGCGAGCGAAGACCGCCCACGAAGATCGGCTCGTCGCTCTTCGCCAGCAGCGTGAGCGCTCGCCACACCTCCTTGTCCACGCCGGAGAGGGTACCGAGGAAGCGGGCGCCGGCGTCGATCTGCTCCACCGCGTAGAGCTGACCGTGCGCCTTGCTGCGCGTGGCGGGATCCAGGGCCAACCGTGTGACCTGCCGTCGCGGGAAGCTCGCCCCACCCTCGCGGCGATCGCAGGGCACCAGCCTGGACTCCTCCACCCCCAGGCCATTCACGGCCAGGGCGCGGGCCACCGCCTGGGACAGGCACTGGTCCTCAATCTCGTACTTCTTCGTGCGCTTCTCTCTCATCCAGGTCCGCGGGGAGGGGAAGGGCAGACTCTTCCCTGACGCGGGCAGCAGGTCGGATGCGTGGAATTCTGGGGACCAGAGGCGCTGCAAGAGCGACCCCAGCTCGGGGTGCGCTCGCTCGGCGCGGCGAGCGGCGGCCACCAGCGCACCCCGAAGCGCCCCGCCCGGAATGAAGTCCAGGGTCTCCCGCACGTTCCCGCCGTTCTGAAGACCGCCCAGGTGCAGGGGCTCCAGCGCCTCGACCCGCACCCACAGCTCGCCGTCCGCCGGCCAGCCGGCCGGTAGCGCCAGCGCTGGGTCGATCGTCTCGGACTCGATGGGCAGCAGCTCCATGCCCACGTGTCCAACGCCTCGGGACGATCCGCTGCCCAGGCGCTGGACCAGGCGCGCCGCGTCCTCCAGTCGGCCCAGATCCTCCGGGCTGAGCCAGCCCGTGACGGTGGCCTCGAAGACCTGTCCACCCTCCGGCGTCAGCGCCACCTGCCGCCGGTACAGGCGGCCGCGGGAACGGGCGCGGGTGAAGCGGTCGATCGAGACGCCGTGCCGCACACCGAGACCTGGGATGGAGCCGAGTGGACGCGCGTCGGTGATTCGCACACCGAGCTCCATCCAGCCACGGTCCTTTGCTGTGATCTCCAGATCCGGAGACCCTTCCGCTGGCGCGACGATGCGGCCGCGGGAGGTGCCGAAGATGCGCGCGACGGCGGTGGCGCCCGAAGACGGATCACACGCCGGCTCCCAGGCCATCGGCGAGCGGTCCTCGCCCCCTTCGCCGGATCGCTCCATCAGGAGGGCCGCCTCGCGCAGGGCGCCCTTCAGCCCCGAGGCTGTGAGGATGGGCGTCGGTCGCCCGTCCTCCATGATGAAGGCAGTCGAGGCGTCGACGTCGCCCTCCGGAGCGCTGTGGCCGCCGACCAGCAGGGGTCCTTTGACCACCACACGGAGCCGGCGACGGATCTTCAAGAGCTCAGCCATCGCTCACCTCCCCCAAGACGTCGCGGTGCATTCGGTAGAGATCGAGCAGGTCTGGGATGGCTGTGCGCCAACGCGCGGCCTGGCTCTCGGGGTCCTTGCCCGCGCACAGAATCCACCCCTGGCTGATGTCTGGCCGTGGAAGCCCAACCCCTCCACCCAGCAGACCCCACAAATCGCGCCCAGTGGCCTCCGCCGTGCGCTGGCGCTGCAACGACGCGCGCGTGAAGCTCAGCCCCTTGAACAGATCGTCGCGAAGCGCCTCTCCAGCCCGCTGCAGCGTGCCCATGGCGTCCGGCATCTCCTCGCGGATCTCCAGGAAGATCTCGTGGAGCGCCTGCGCCTCAGTGAGTGTCCAGGGTCGGGTCGTAAGCTCGAGCGTCTTCCAGGTCCAGCCCTGCGGAGGAGCGTGGACTGCACGCAGGCGATCTGCGCGTAAAGTTCTGATATCATTCGATAATATGTCACCACTGCTCACGATCTCCAGGTCCAACGCGAAGGTGGCGCCTTCCGCATCGCGGCCCTTGGCGCTCTCGACCAGCAGCTTCGCCAATCGCCAGGCCTGCCGTGCGCCGAGACTCTTGGAGACGACCAGACCCGCGCCCACGCCGATCTCCGCGAGCCCGCCATCGCCGAGCCGCGCCTTCAGCCCCTCCAGTACCGCCAGCGTGGCGGCGAAGGCGCCCTGACCTTCGGCGGCATCGAAGACCACGCCAATGTCGTCGCCGCCCTGCACCAGGGGGACGCGCTGCTTCACGCCGGCGCGCGCCAGGTCCGCGCGCACAGCGTCCGGCGCGAAGGCGTGGAGCAGGCCCCGAGAGGCCGTCACGTAGTCGCGGAGTTTGTGCTGTCCTTGGAGGTGGCGCCCGACCCTCGTCCCGTCCAGGTACAGCCAGGCGAGCTGCCTGCTCTCCAGATCCTCGAGGGAGTCCGGGATGTCCCGCCTCTTCCTCTTCTCGTCGGTCCCTTTCTCGTGATGCCACTTGCAGATCTCGCAGACCTTCGTCCCGTCGGCGCCGACGATCGTGGCGTCGCGCGCCCCGCACTCCCCGCAGCGCGGCCGCACCGACTCGGGCTGGACTTTGAGGGCGTCTCCCTGCGCCCGTAGCATTGTGCGGAGCTGCTGTAGCAGGCCGGCGAAGCCCCCGCCCCCCGCCGCGATCCCCAGTCTCTTCAGCGCGGCTACGTCGAGACCGGGATCGACCTCTGGCCCCTGCGCCAGCTCCCGCGGGGAGCACGGGCGGGACGCCACCGCAAGCTCGCCGAGCTTCCTGTCTCTGAACGCGGCGAGGAGACGGTCGGTGATAATCGTTGCGTCTCCTTCGGCGCAGACCAGCACCGCCTGGCCCCCCCCAGCGAAGACCACCGCATGACGCATACCCTCGAGCGGCCCGCGCCCGGCGCGCAGATCCGCGTCCCACTCCGTAAAGCTCACGCTGACCCCGAGCCGCGTCACCAGCTTGCGCGAAGCCAGGATCGTCCGCTGTACCCCCGGCGGATCCGTGACCAGCAGCGCCAGCGCACGCGTCGCGGGCAGACGGTCCGGCTTGTGAGGTTGCCCCGATCTCGTGGACACTTGTTGATGTAGTCGTCGTTGCAGGAGG
>CAZKWG010000575.1:0-5559 GCA_964556105.1 uncultured Enterobacterales bacterium
GGGTCGCGGGGGGTGGGCGCCCGGCCAGAAGGGGGCTTCGCGTCAGGATAGACGGCGCCGAGCGAGTTGCCGATGGCGGTGCCCAGCTCGAGCCAGCTCTCGGGGACGAAGATGGCGCGCTCCGAGTTGCGCTCCGATCCGCGCAGCAGCGAGACCCCCTGCGCGTTCTCCATCATCTTCGGCTCGGGCCCCACCCGGTAGGGGAAGAGCACGATGTGGCTGCTGACGGCGCCCTTGGGAGGAAACTGGCCGTAGACCTCGACGGTCTCGTAGCCGGCCTCCATCAGCACCCGACGCGACCAGCGCATCAGGCCGTCGTGGACCTCGCGCGTGACCTGCGCGACGTGGGCGTAGACGTTCATTCGACCTCCGGGAGAGCCGCGGGGCCTCCGGTCAGGCGGAGCTGCCCGCGGACACCGAAGAGGATCTCGTAGCGCCGATCCATCTCGTAGTAGCGATCTTCGTCGCCAGGTAAAATCACCACTCCCATCTGGCCGCGCAGATAGGGGCCGACCAGCCCGCCCGGCCGGTAGGGCGTGAACGTGGCGGTCGGGCCCTGCGTGCGCCGGATGGACCAGCCTCCCCAGTACTCGCTGGTCAGGTTGCCCTCGAAGCCGTTGTAGCCGGCGCCCAGGAGGAAGCCGACGCGCAGCCCGTGCTGGAAGCGGCCCAGCCGGCTGCTCCCGTCGGGGGCGTTGGCGCCCCAGGGCGTGCGCGTGCCGCGCAGCCAGAGCGGGTAGGGGTCGGGAGCGAAGCGCAGCCCGGCCAGCGCGCCGGCGCGGATGCTCAGCGCGGGCGCGTAGTCGGGCTCCCCCTCGCTGTTGAAGCGGCCGGTGCCGCCGGGGAGGAGGAGGACCTGCACCTCGGGCCCGAACTCCACCGCGATGCGCGGCTGGTCGAGGATCCAGAAGTCGTAGAGGCTGGACATGTCGAAGGCGATGCCGTCGGTCGCGGCGGTCGTGAGCGCCTCGCCGTCGTCACACAGCGCCAGCGTGGAGGGGTCGTTGACGTCGTCCAGGACGCTCTCGCTGTCCGGACAGGAGAAATCGACCTGTCGATACGGAAAGTAGCCCAGCGCGCCGGTCAGGTTGAAGTCGCGCGCGGTGTGCCGGCGCCAGCGCGGCGTGGGGCTGCCGGCGCTCACGCTCTCCGTGGGGTGCCAGGCGGGCGAGACCAGCGTGTGGTAGCCGACCTCCTCGGCGACCTGCACGTTCTGCGCCCACAGCGCGACGCGCATCCAGTCCTTGCTGCCGACGCGGCGCTGCTCCTGCATGTACGGGCTGCGGGGGCGCCAGCTCCACATCCGGTGGCCGCGCGCTCCGCGGTTGACGTCGTAGAGCAGCACCATCATGGACTTCTGGGTCGCGGCGATCGCCTCGAGCGGCGGGTGGACCAGGCTCTGCAGATAGGCCACGGGGCTGGACGCCTCGGTGACCTGGATGCGCTGCCGGGTGTCCTTGCGGTTGACCAGCCCGCCCAGGCGGCTGGCCTGCGTCAGCGTGATCGCGTCGGCGCGGGTGGGATCGTCCTCGGACAGGTCCACCGTGCGCTCGGCGGAGGTGCCGACCTCCTCCCCGATCTCCTCGGTCTTTGTTCCGGCCTCGACCGCCTCGTCGCCGCTGGGGCCGCCCTTCGCGATCTGGCCGCGCCCGAGGCGCTCACGGTCCTCGATCTCCTTGCGCTCGCGGCGGGAGAGCCCGGTCACGGGGATCGTGCCGCGGAACTCGCCGTCGAGCATGGCGGCGCGGACCAGGGTGGGGATGAGATCGGGCGGCGTGATGACGGTGTCTTCGCAGATGGCGGCGGTCCGCATCACCAGGCGGCGTTTGCCGCTGTCCTCGCCGAGGGACTCCGTGCCCCACAGCAGGTGCCAGCCGCTCCAGACCTTCCAGCGCACGCGGTAGAGGGCCTGACCGTTCGGCAGCCCGACCAGCCGATCGACGGTGGGCTTCGAGGTGCTCGGGTCGTCCACCAGCAGGAAGGGGACCGTGTCGCGCGCGCTCCAGAGCAGGGCCTCGGCGCTCTTCGGCTCGTCCTTGCCGGCGATGATGACGTCGAGGTCCACGCTGCCGAACGAGGGCTCGGAGAGCGCCTCCTTGCGGTCGCGGGTGGTGCAGATCGCGATGGGGTCCACCGCGCCGGGGCCGTCGGGGATGGGGTTCGGGTAGAAGCCGTGCTTGGCCAGCACGTTCTTCCACTGGGTGGCCGTCTGGGCCTCCTGGTCGGCGGGCGTGGCGAGGAAGTCCTCGCTGGGGTTGAAGCGGCCGGAGACGTCGAGCTCGACGTGGTCCAGCAGCACGCGCGTCAGGACCTCGTCCTGCTCGTCCTGCTGAAGGCGCTCCACCAGGGTCTCGAGGCCGATGCGCTTGATGAAGCGGCTGACGTCCGGCGCGCGGCCGGGCTCCGACCAGGCGTCGATCCACTTCTCCAGGGAGTCGTCGTCCAGCGCCTGGATCGGCGCCGACCCGGGCCGCAGAAACTCGTCCAGGCGCTCGAATACGCGGGCGTTGAAGGCGTCCAAGAAGTCCGGGGGCGGGTTCTGCCACTCCTCGAAGCGCACGACGAAGTCTTCGACCACGCTCGGCGGGAGCTGGTCGTAGTTGATGGAGAAGTTGCGGCCCGCGCTCAGCGCCTGCGGCATCACCAGCCCGGAGATCAGCGCGTCGTCGTCGGTCTGGCCCTCGGACGCGGCGACCACGTCGCGCGCGCCGGCGTTCTCCTGCAGCTTGGACGGCGGCGTGTCCATGGCGATGAGGGCCGTGAGCACGCGCAGATGGGTGGGCGTGTACTCTTCGAGGGCGAAGCGCAGGATCTGCGTGCCGACCAGGTGATAGAAGCGCTGGAACTCGGCCAGCGCCAGCTCCCGGGCGGCGTTGTAGCCGCGGTCCGAGGAGAAGCTGACCGCCTTGAACGCCTCGCGGCGCAGCGCCTCGACGTTCAGGTCGGCCGGGTCGAGGTTGGGGCGCTTGAGCGTGGCGGGCACGATGAAGTGGGCCAGGGGCGCCAGCGAGGCGTCCTGGGACTCGCGCGCCGTGTCGTAGGGGTACATCTGCTCGAAGAAGGGGCCGGAGCTCTGGGGATCCCCGTCCATGATGTCGTAGGCGTGCCGCTTGCCGTCATAGGCCAGGCGAGAGGCGAAGCGCCCTTTGACCAGCGCCATCTCCGGCGCCTGGGGCACGCCGCTGGGCCGGTGGAAGCGCAGATCGCGGTAGATCGGCGCGCCGATGATCCGGCCGTCGGGCAGCTCCTCGAGGCCGGAGGGGAGCGGGCCCTCCTGAAGCCAGCGGGTGGGCTTCAGCCAGAGGCCGGGCTCGGGCAGGGCGAAGAGCCAGCGCTGACCGCGGGCCGAGCTCTCCCAGATGCTGCCGGGGGTGGGCAGATAGTACAGCCCGGCCACGCCGAGCGTGTCCTTGATCACGTCCTCCTTGTCGTTCCAGCGGTAGGCCATGCCCTCCCAGAGCTGCGCGTGGAGGTGGGAGATGTCGCGACGCAGGGCCCGGCGCGCCTTGTCCGGGACCTCGCCCTCGTTCCAGGCGGCGGCCATGTCCAGGAAGTCCACCAGCTCCACGCAGCGGCCATAGGCGGCCTCGACGGGATCACACTCCTGGGCCGGGTCGTCCGAGCGGTCGGTGAAGCCCAGCCACCGCACGGCGGGCGCCAGGGCGTTGGTGGCGGCTTCGATGGCGGCGGCCTCGGCGAGCTCCGTTTCGGAGCGCTCTTTGGCGTGCCCCTGCTCGGAGAGGCCGACCCCCAGGAGCCCGGCGGCGAGGATCAGGGAGCTTCCGCGACGGAGGGACAAGGACATCAGATTCGCCTCAGGTTGTCGATGTGACGAAGCTCATCGAGCTGCTGTCGGACCTCGCGCAGCAGGGCGCGCGCCTCTGGACTCCGGACAGCGAGCGCGCTCAGGACCTGGAGCAGCTCTCGCTCTGTGGGCGGCTCTCGCGACGAGGTGGGCTGGGGACCGGGTGGGGGGCGCGGCGTGGCTGAGCTGGACGCACGTTCAGGCTCCGGGCTGGGCGCTGAGGGCGCGCGCCACGAGAAGGTAGCACCCGAGGCGTCGTCCTTCCGCGAAGACGGCGTGACGCCCTTTGGAGGCTTGGGAGGAGGCTTGCCTTCGCCGGATCGTCCACTGGACTTGTTGGAGGGTCCACTCCCGGAGGTGGCGCGGGGACCCTTCGGCCCCGCCTCCTCGGGCCCCGGGCGCTCCTCCTTGGCCGAAGCGGGGGGCCGGACATGCACGAAGCTCTGGTTGGCGACCGGCGCCGGGCGCTGACCGCCGCCCGACTGACCGCTCGGCCCCGTCGGCGCCCCAGGCGCGCCGGCTCCCTGGGTAGGACCGCGCAGGAGCTGGCCTTGAACGGGCGAACCTGGCGTGAATCTCCGCTTCCGGGGTGCGCTGGCGCTCGTGGGCGCGGCGGTCGGCGCCCGGCCCTGGGATGAGGGCTGGCCCGTCGCGGAAGGTGTAGGGAGATCCTCTTCTTCTTCTCCAACATCGGGCGTAGCGCGCACCGGCGGGAGCAGGGTCGGCGAGAAGAGCGGCGTGGGGGCGGAGCGCACGGCCTGCAGGCCGCGCGGGCGCAGGCTGGGGGCGCGGACCGGGCCCTGGGCGCGGATCGGGCCCTGGGCGCGCGCGGCGCCGGCGCGGGGGGCGGCGGTCCCGCGGGGGGCGGTGGGGGCGCCGGGGCTCGCCGGGCGGGTCGGATCCGGGGGCGCCTCCTCGGGCTCGGGGGTGGGCGCGCGCAGCCAGGAGGTCTCCGCCAGGCGGGCCAGCGAGATCGGGCGTCCAGCGCCGGGTGTCACCAGGCTGTCTACCCGCAGGGGCACCCGCCCGCGCAGCCCGCGGACCAGCCCGCGCAGGGCCTGGGGGCTGAGCGTGGTGGTGCGCCGCGCGCCGGGGCGGGCCTCCTCGAGCAGCGTCGGCGCCTCGGGTCGAAGCGGGGTCGCGTCCTCGGCGATGGGGCGCGCTCCGGCCCTGGGCTCGAGCCGAGGGGGGGCACGCAGGGGAGCGCCGCGGCTGGGGGCGCGTCCGGCCTCCTCGCGCGGCGTCGCGCGGGTCCGCTGAGCCTCGCGCTTCGGCGCGGGCGGCGTGGGAGCGCCCGTCGTCGGAGCTGCGGGAGGGCCCGGCGCCTCCTCTGCGGGCGGCGCGGGCTCGGGCAGGCGCAGGAGGGTCTGGTCCAGCGGGCGCAGCACCCTGGCGAGGGACTGCTGCACGGGCGAGGGCAGGCTGGCGACGGGCACGCGCAGCAGCGACTCGGTCGCCCGTCCTGGGGCGAGGCCGGGCAGGACGCGGCGCACGAGGGCGCGCGGAAGATCGGCCAGCGTCCTGGGGAGCGGGGTCGAAGAGCGCAGCGAGGGCGCGCGCTGAGGCGCGCCGACAGCGGGCGTGTCCTCGCGGCCGGGCGGCTCGATCGGGCGGAGGGCGCCGGGGGTGGGCCGACGCAGCGCGGGCGCGGCGGCGCCCTCGTCCGCAGGGGAGCGCCGGGTCTCGGCGCGGAGCTGGAGGGCTGGGGCCGCGCTCGTGGGCTACACGCCGGAATACCTGGTGGAGACCACCAA
>CAZKWG010000576.1:0-5557 GCA_964556105.1 uncultured Enterobacterales bacterium
AGAGCGTGCCGCTGGCGTGGCTCTCGTCGTGCAGCTTCACCGCGCCGGTCGCGCCGTCGTAGACCCACAGCGCCAGCTCGTCGGCGTAGACCACGTCGGCCTTTCCGTCGCCCTCGAAGTCGAACACGCTGCTGCCGGTGACGTTGGAGGACGCGTCCTGCACCGCCGCCGTCCAGAGGGTGGAGCCGTCCGTGTCCAGCACGGCGTACAGGGTCGCCCCGGCCACGCCCACCTCTGGCGCGCCGTCGCCGTCGAAGTCCGCCACCGTCGGCGCGCCGCCCGAGCCGCCTCCCGGCACGGAGGCCGACCAGCGCACGACCCCGTCCGCGCCGACCAGGTAGACCACGCCCGCGCCGACGTGCACCAGCTCGGGCAGCCCGTCGCCGTCGAAGTCGCCCGCGGCGGAGGGCCCGTCGGCGGTCCCGTCGTCCCAGAGCAGCGTCCCGTCGGTGTCGTACAGCGAGCTGCCCGCCGAGACCTCGAGCTGACCGTCGCCGTCCATGTCCACGGCGAAGCTCAGGTAACGCCCGACGCCGCCGCTGGCGCTCCAGCGCACGGCGCCGTCGGCGTTGATCACCGTCCGCCCGAAGACGATCTCCGCGCTGCCGTCCCCGTCCAGGTCGGCCATCGCCGGCCCGCCGTAGCCGTAGGTCTCGGTCCCTGCCGCCCAGAGGAAGGCGCCCTCGTTGCTCAGACAGACGACGGAGGTGTAGACCCCCGACGCGCAGACCTCGGGGACGCCGTCGCCCTGAAGGTCGCCGATGGCGATCTGCGAGCTGGAGTAGAAGTAGGCGCCGCCGGGATCGTAGACGGACCAGAGCGTGCCCGAGCCGTCCCCGGAGATGGCCGTGATCGTGCCCGTGCCCGTGTAGCCGCCACCGGCGAAGCTGGCGAAGACCACGTCGGGGACGTCACCCGCGTCGATGGACCCGTCGCCGTTGTCGTCCGAGAGGTTGGCCACGGCGGGCGTGGCCATGATCTGCTCGTAGCCCGAGTAGAGCGGGTTGACGCTCCACTGCCACTCGACGACGGGCGAGAAGCCGCCAGGGTCCACCTCGAGCACGCAGGCGTCGTCCGGGGTGACGCTGTAGGGCTCCGCCGCGAGGGCGCAGGCGCCGGGGATCGCGCTGTCTTCGGTGTCCCCGGGGGCCTCCCCCTCCTTCGGGACGAACTCGTACTCGGTACAGGCCAGGAGCAAGGCGAGGAATAGAGCGTTCATGCCCTGCTGCTAACACCTTCGCGACCGTCCTGTGTTCGGCGTGGAACAGGACTTCATGGAAATCGTCGAGCACAGGTCTTGACAGGACAAGAGCCATGCGTTCAACTGGTCATGCGGGCACCGGGGTCCGCGCGCGGCCCTGCCGCCGCTCCCGCTGCCGTCCACGCTCCCGCCTCCGCGCTCCCCTCCGCCGCTCCCCTCTCCTGCCGTCCCTCCCTCCGGGTCCCCTCCCATGTCCGAGCCCGCCCTTCTGGAGACGCCCAGCGCGTCTCCTCCGTCGCCTGTGACGCTCCGCGGCATCGGCGCCCAGCTCCTCGTCGAGCTGGACAAAGACGCGCCGTTCGAGCAACTGCGAGACGAGGTCCGCCGTATCTTCGGCGAGACACCTGGAAGATTCAAGGGGACCACCGCGCGACTGGCCTTCGGCGCCCGCGAACTATCCCTCTTCGACCTCCGCCGCCTCGTCCACCTGCTCAAGGACGAGCACGACGTCATCGTCGCCGGCATCCAGATCACGCCGGAGTCGCTGCACCGCTGGTCCGAGGTCGAGCTGAAGCTCAAGGTCTACCTGTCGGAGCTCGAGGCCGACGACGAGGCCTCGCTCGAGGACGAAGACACGGTCGAGCCGGCCGAGGCCGCAGAGGCCGCCCCGGTCGCCGAGCTCGTCCCGCCGCCGATCGAGCTGCGCCCCGCGGCCGCCCCGGAGGCGGCGCCCCCGCCTGACCTGGCCGGCGCGCACCGCATGCTGCCCGTCGAGCGCACCGTCCGCTCGGGCACGACCATCCGCTTCCCGGGCGACATCGTCGTCTATGGCGACATCAACGCCGGCGCGGTGGTGGTCGCCACCGGGAACATCCTGGTGCTGGGCCGCCTGTCCGGCCTCGCCCACGCCGGCGCCGACGGCGACGAGCGCGCCGTGGTCATCGGCTTCGACCTCCGCCCCACCCAGGTGCGCATCGGCAAGAAGATCGCCATCGCGCCTGACCGCAACGACTCTCCCGCCCGCGCAAAGAGCCCGCTCCCCGAGATCGCCTGGGTCAGCGGCGACACCATCGTCATCGAGGAGTACCGCGGCCGGCTCCCCGGCTGAGCGCGCTCCTTCCCGCCTCCTTCCTTCAGAATCCCCGCATCGGAGTCGCCTTATGAGCGAATGCATCGTCATCACGTCCGGCAAGGGTGGCGTGGGCAAGACCACGACCACAGCCAATCTGGGCGTGTCCCTGGCGCTCAGGGGTTCCAGAGTCGCCGTCGTGGACGCCGACATCGGCCTGCGCAACCTGGACGTCATCCTCGGCCTCGAGAACCGCATCGTCTATGACCTCGTGCACGTCATCGAGGGCGAGTGCCGCGTGAAGCAGGCGCTCATCAAAGACAAGCGGAACGAGCGCCTCTTCCTGCTGCCCGCCGCCCAGACCCGCGACAAGAGCGCGGTGACGCCGGACCAGATGCGCGGCCTCATCGCGCAGCTCAAGGAGGAGTTCGACTACGTGCTCATCGACTGCCCCGCGGGCATCGAGCAGGGCTTCAAGAACTCCATCGCCGGCGCCGACCGCGCGATCATCGTCACGACCCCCGAGGTCAGCGCCATCCGCGACGCCGACCGCATCATCGGGCTGGTCGAGGCCGCCGAGCTTCCCGAGCCGCAGCTCATCGTCAACCGCTTCCGCACGAAGATGGTGGCGAAGGGCGACATGATGAACCGCGAGGACATCCTGGAGATCCTGGCGATCCCGCTGCTGGGGATCGTGCCGGATCACGAGGACGTCATCGTCAGCGCCAACCGCGGCAGCCCGGCGGCGTACGACGAGAAGTCCATCGTCGGCGAGGCCTACCGTCGCATCGCGCGCAAGATCGCCGGCGAGCAGGGCGTGCCCGACCTGAACCTGGAAGACCAGAGCGGGTTCTGGAACACGCTCAAGCGCTGGATGGGCATGGGCGAGTCCCAGGAGGTGGCCGGATGAGAGACCTCATTGCACGGATCTTCGGCAACCGCACGCCGAGCAAGGACGAGGCCAAGCAGCGCCTGAAGCTGCTCCTCATCCACGACCAGGTAGACCTGTCGCCCGCCCAGATGGAGGCCATGAAGGCCGAGATCCTGGTGGTGATCGCGAAGTACGTGGAGATCGAGCCCGGCAGCTTCGACTTCCGCCTGCACAAGGACGAGAACTCCATCGCGCTGGTCAGCTCGGTGCCCGTGCGCCGCGTGACCGAGCGGGTCGGAGAGGCCGCGGTCACCGCCCCCGGGGTCTGACCGCACCCGGGGTCTGACCTTAGCCATTATCCTTTTAGAGCCGCCGCCCCACGCAGCTCTCGTACAGCGCGCGCTCCACCCTCAGATGTTCTGTCCGAGGGACGCCGCGCGCGCCGCGCGAGGTGATCGTGAACGGGAAGGCGCTGACCACGCGCAGCGCCTGGGCGCGCACCTCGGCCATGGCGCGCAGCTCGTCCGCCACCTCGGCCACGTCCGGGTCCTGGCTGAAGAAGAGCGCGACGTCCTGGGCGCCCGCGTTCTGGATGCGCACGGCGTCCAGCGCCATCCGCACCGCCACGCCCTTGCTGAGCAGCACCCGGCGCGTCGCCACGCCGCCTTCGGGCAGCGGCACCTGCACGGTGCGCGCCTCCTGAAGACGCGTCCAGGTCCAGACGCCTGCGAGCTCCAGCCCCGAGAGCAGGGCCGTCCACCAGTCGAAGGCCTCCGCGTCGTCGTCCACCGAGGGGATCGAGGCGTAGAAGCGGGTGTGGACCAGGCTCCACCCCTGGCGCTCGCAGAGCTTGCGGGCCAGCACATAGGGGTCGCAGAGCGGGTAACGATGGCCGAAGGCGTCGCGCACCCCCAGCACCAGGCTGGTGCCGTCGATGTAGGCGATGGTGCGGGGGGCCTCGAGATCCATCGATCCGAACGTACCGTAGACGGCGCGGCTCGCGCGCGCGCCTGCTACGTTCCGGGCAGGAGACCTGAGTCCTGCTCCTCCTCCTCCTCCTCGCCTGCACCGACAAGGTGGCGCCCTCGGACGACTCGGCGCCGCCGGACACCGCCTGCGCGACCCTCTGGTACGAGGACGGCGACGCGGACGGGCACGGCGACCCGGACGTCAGCGTGGTCGCCTGCGAGGCGCCGCCCTTCTGGGTGGCGGTCGGCGATGACTGCGACGACCAGGACGCCAGCGCCCGCCCCGGCGCCGAGGAGAGCTGCGACGGCGCAGACGACGACTGCGACGGCGAGATCGACGAGGGGCTGGAATTCGGCACCTGGTGGGAGGACGCCGACGGCGACGGCTACGGCGACCCCGCCACCGAGACCAGCGGCTGCGCCCCCCCCGATCACCCGGTCGAGAACGCGGACGACTGCGACGACCAGAATTCCAGCACCTTCCCGGGCGCGCCGGAGACCTGCGGCGACGGCGCCTACAACAACTGTGGGTTGGTGTCGGACACCTGCGCGCTGGAGGGCACCCTCACCCTCGCGGCGGCCAGCGCAGCGCTGTATGGCGAGGCGGAGGACGCCCGCGCCGGCCAGGCGCTCCGCGGGGCCGGAGACAGCGACGGCGACGGGATCCTGGACCTGCTCGTCGCGGCGCCGGAGGATCCTGCGGGCGGGATCAGCGCGGGCGCCGTCTACCTCGTGCGCGGCCCGCTCCCGGCGAGCCTGAACCTCGGCGAGGCCACGGTGAAGCTGGTGGGCGAGCGCGCGGGCGCCTACGCCGGCCTCGCCCTCGCGGCGGGGGACGCGGACGGGGACGGGCTGCCCGACGTGCTCGTCGGCGCCCCGGGCGTCCCGACGGCGGCGGGCCAGGGGCTGGCGGCGCTGGTGCTGGGGCCGGTCTCGGGCACCCTCGACCTGGAGGCGGCGGATCTGCGCTTCGAGGGCCCGGAGGGCAGCGCCCTGCTCGGCGGCGCCCTCGCGCTCTCCGACCTGGACGGGGACGGACAGGAGGACCTGCTGCTGGGCGACCCTTACGGCGCCACCGACGGCGTCTCCGCCGGCTGGGTGGCGCTGGTCATGGGCCCGGTCACCGCAGAGTCCTCCCTGGACGAGGCCCCCCGTCGCTGGGGCGAGGCCGAGGGTGACTACGCCGGCGTAGCGCTGGCCGGGGGCGAGGATCTGAACGGCGACGGCCTGCCCGACCTGATCGTCGGCGCCGCCTACCAGACCGAGGCCGGCGCGCTGGCCGGGGCGAGCTACCTGCTCTATGGGCCGGTCAGCTCGGACGGCGCCCTCGCCGACGCCGACGCCCGCTGGCTGGGCGAGGACGAGGGCGACTTCGCCGGGCGCGCGCTGGCCGCGGGCGACCTGGACGGGGACGGCCGCGCGGACCTGATCGTCGGCGGCGCGGGCTC
>CAZKWG010000577.1:0-5555 GCA_964556105.1 uncultured Enterobacterales bacterium
CAGAAGCAGGCGCTCGGGATGCGCTGAATGCGCATCGTGCTGGCGTCGAACAACTACGTCTACTCTGGGTGGAACGGCATCACCGTCATCGGCGACGCCACCGGCACCTGGCGGCCGTCTCGTCCGGTGTGGAACCAGTTCGCCTACCACATCACCAACGTGGACGACGACGGCGGAATCCCCGCGGAGCAGGACGTGAACTGGACGCGCTGGAACAGCTTCCGCGCGGCGGCCTCGACCGCGGGGCGCACGAGCGACCTCCCCGATCTCGCGCCCGGCGAGCCAGAGATCTGCACCGAGACCTGCGCGGACGGGACGGTGGACCTTCTGGTGCCAGTGGAGAACACCGGGCTCTACGACGTGGACGCCGTGACCGTGCTCATCCGTCGCGGCTCCACCGAGGTCTACACAGAGAGCGTCGCCGTCCCGAGCGGTGAGGTGGCCTGGGTGGGGCCGCTGACCCTCACGGCGGAGGACTGGGGCGGCGGGATCGCTGTCGCCCTCGACCCGGGCGGCGCGCTGGACGAGTGCGACGAGGAGGACAATGTCTGGCTGCTGGGGGTCTGGCCGTGTGGGTGAGGGGAGGGCCGCAGCTCACCACACCGCCCCCCTGAAGTGCTCGCGTATCGCCCGGTCTCGCGTCACCAGCTTCGACGCCTGGAGCGTCGCGGTCGCCACCAGCAGCCGATCGAAGGGATCCCGCGTCCAGGAGAGCGCCATCGCGTGCGTCACGACTTCGGCGACCGCGGTGTTGCTCATCGTGACCTTGCAGTCCGCCTCCAGACCGCCGATGATCAGGTCCGGCTCGACGATCAGCCGCCCGATCTCCAGGAGATACTTCATCTCCAGACGGCTGAAGGGCGAGAGCAGCAGCGTGTGGGTCTCGAGCACGCGGGTCGCCTCGACGCCGAAGACCTCGCGTCGCCCCTCCCACAGGAAGATCGCGGCGTGCGTGTCGAGGAGGGCCCTCATGGGTCCGGCGTCCACGCGTCGGCGAAGCTCTGCTCCACGAGCTCGTCGGGCGAGCAGGCGATGGCGTCGCGCCGGGGGAGATCCTCCAGGCGAAGGCGGACCCTGGGCTCCTCGGGGGAGATCAGCACAAACTGGTCGCCCCGGCGCACGCGCTGGGGGCGGCCGGTCTCCAGCACCTCGTCGATCACGCGGTAGAGGTTCGCGCGCAGCTCCGTCGCGGTCATGGGGTCAGCCATCTGGCCTCCGTACGTACGTAGGTATAGCACGTACGTACGAAGCTCCCCATGAGCCTCGCTCGCCTCGGGGAGGGCGAGCTCGTCGTCGTCGGAGCAGGAGGTCCTCCTACGCCAGTGGCCGCTCTTCTGGGCCTACGGTGCCGCAAGTCTCGTCTCAGCTCAGGTCCGCCTGCACGGCCCGCGCGGCCAGCCAGCCCGAGAGCATGGCCGCGGTCTGGCCCGCCCCCGGCTGCACCCAGGCCCCGGCCAGCGTGAGGCCCTCGACGGGGGTGCGCGCTTGGAGTCCACGGACGCCAGACTGCGCGGGGGTCATGGCGAAGCCGAAGGCGGACCCACGCGGGTTGCCGGTGTAACGCAGGAACGTCCCGGGGTGGACCAGCGAGGAGACCTCCACCCGCTCGGCCAGGCCCGGCAGGAGCTCGCGCTCGACCAACGTGAGCAGGGCCTCTTGGATGCCGGGCAGGCAGAGGCCCTCCTCGTCCTGCAGCGGCGCGCCGGTGGCGAGCTCCAGGACGCCGTGCCCGGAGGGGCAGCTGCCGGGATCCACGATGTGCCGGGCGGTGACCGACACGCGCCCCGACGGGATCAGCGGGTGATCGAGCTCGCGCAGGAAGGTCTCGTAGGGCAGCTCGGGGAGGGCCGCGACGTCCCGCACGCCGAGGTGCAGACAGCACATGGCGTTGGAGGGCTCCATCTCCCGCACCCGCGCCAGGAAGGCGCCGGGCGCCGCGCCGGGGGGCAGCAGGCGCTCGAAGGTCAGGAGCGGCGAGCAGGCGGCGATCACGGCCTCGGCTGGGTGCTCTCCCCCAGCGATCACGCCGCAGACACGGCGCCGCCTGAGGATCAGCCCCTCGACCGGGCTTTGGAGCGCGAGCGTCCCGCCGTGGGCCTCCAGCTCCGCCACCAGCGCGTCCACCAGCGCGCGGCTGCCGCCCTCGGGCCAGGCGGAGGTGAGCCCCAGGTAGCCGTGCAGGACGATCAGGAAGGGGACCGCGCCCAGGCGATCGGGGGGCAGGCCGAGCCAGGTGCTCATCGAGGCCAGCAGGCCCGACGCGACGGGATCGCGGACGTGCTCGGCCACCAGCGCCGCCGCCGTGCGCGCCGAGAGGGCCGTGACCTCCGAGCCGGGGCGCTCCACCCCGCCCTCCACCCAGGCGTAGGCGGCGGCGTGGACCCGAGCGGCGAGCGCGAAGATCGCGCGGGCTCCAGCCTCTTCGGTGGGGAAGCCCTCGGCGAAGCGGGCGAGCCAGCCCTCCCGATCGTGCGGGAGCGTGAGGTCCAGCCCGGTCCGGGTCCAACGCTCCCGGCGCGGCGTGCAGACAGGGTGGAGATGGATCCGACTCAGGACGCCGAGGCGCTCCAGAAGGCGCGCGTTGGGCTCCCCGGGGCCCACGCCGTCGAGCGCGTGCAGAGAGGCCTCGAAGGTGTAGGGGCCGCGCTCGAAGCGGGCGGCGAAGCCCCCAGGCTCCGCGCCGCGCTCGAAGACGACCACGCGGCGCCCAGCCCGCGCCAGGGCCACCGCCGCGGCCAGCCCGCCGAGGCCTGCCCCGACGACCGCGATCACGGCTCGCGGACGTAGCGCTGCCGACCGGCCATGCCGCGCAGGCTGCGGTAACGCACGAAGGGGGGCGAGACGGTCAATAGTGGTGTGTCATTTACCATATATTGATCGACGCCCACGCAGGCGTAGGGCGGCCAGAGCAGGGCGCCGCCGATGGTCTCGCCCAGCCGGTCGCTGCTGGCCCCGACCTCTCCGATGGGCTCGCCGTCCAGCAGCACCGGGGCTCCCCTGGGAGCGGGCCCCTGGGCTCGGAAGGCCACGGGGGCGCGGGTCGCACCCCGGCGTGCGCGCAGGGCCTCGGCCCCGCGGAAGTCTTTGTCCCAGCACAGGCGCCACTGGAGCCCCCACTCCAGCGGGCAGGCGCGGGGGGCCTGCCGGACGTCGAAGAACCAGGCCTCCATGCGGCAGTGGGCCAGGGCCTCAGGCCCGGCCTCGACCATGTCCAGGGCCTGGCCGTGCTCCAGGATTCGGGCGAAGAGCGCCTCCTCCCGCGCCGCGGGCAGGATGAAGCTGTAGCCGTACTCGCCGGTCTGCCCGGCGCGCAGGCAGAGGATCTCCCGCTCCAGGGGGAACCAGCTGGCGTAGCGCAGCCCGGTGGAGCCCTCCCCGGCGAGATCGGAGAGGATCTGCCAGGCGTAAGGGCCGTCGATGTCCAGCACCCGGTGCTCCGGCAGGGGCAGGACCGCGACCGCCTCACCCGGCCGCGCCGCCGACCGCAGCCGCTCGGCGAGCGCGTCGGCGTCGAGGCCCTCGGAGATCAGCAGGTAGTCGTCTCCGTCGGCCAGCAGCGTGAGATCCGCCTCGATCCTCCCTTCCTCGTCCAGGAGCAGCCCTGGGCGCGCCCCGCGGTTGCGGACCTGAGCCTCGCCGGGGAGCAGGCGATCGAGCAGGTCGAAGGCGCCCTCTCCCAGGACGCGCACCAGACCGTCCCGGCCCACGCGAGAGACGGCGGCGCGCTCGCGGATGGCGGCGATCTGCAGAGGCGCGGGGATCATCGGGTCTCCCGCTCGATGAGATCGGCGATGGTGTTCAGGTTGCGCAGCGTGTACTGGTCGGCCTCGACCAGCGTCGCGTCCAGGTGGAAGCTGTCCTCCAAGGCGAGCACGAGCTCCAGCGTGTCGATGGAGTCGAGCCCCAGCCCCGCCCCGAAGAGCGGTGTGTTGGGATCGATGTCGGTGGGCTCGACCTCCAGGCGCAGGGCCTTGACCAGGGTGCGCTGGAGGCGGGCGATCAGGGCGGCGCGGGCCTCGAGGCGCTCCTTCAGGGCGGGGCTCACACGATCACCGAGGCGAGGTAGAGCAGCAGCGCGGTGATGAGCAGGATCACGGCTGGGGTGAGGATGCAGATCCCGATGTAGACAGGGAGCGTCACCACGCCGAGCCCAGTGATGGCCGCCCCGATGATGAGCGTGCGCCGCGCCTTGTCTTTGAGCTTCGCGCTCAGGTAGCGCCGATAGGGGTTGTCACGGCCGGGCTGCTCAGCCTCGCAGAGGGCCTCGGTCTGCCGCGCGAGCTCCTTGCGATACTGTCGCTGCGAGCGCTGCTTGTTGCCGTCTGCGTTCTTGAGCCGCTCGATGTTGACCTCGCAGGGGGTCATCGGCTGCGTGTTCGGCGACGCTGTGGTCGTGGCGGGCTCCCCTCCACCCTCTACAGCCTCGCCCGGCGAGGTGAGCTGGCGGGCCAGCAGGTGATCCGCCATGCGCTCGAAGCGGTCCACCTTGCGGGCCTGCTCCTCGAAGACCGCCACCGGGTCGCCATGGACCAGCTCCCAGACGGCGCTGTCCAGGGCCTGCTCCACCTGGAGCTTGCGCTCGGGCTCGACCAGATCCGGGCCGAACCAGGGCTCCATGGCCTGCTTCAGGCGGTCGACGAGCTCAGGGCTCTCCGCGAGGCGGCGGCCCAGCGCCTGGAGCTGCTCGGGGGGCGTCGCCCGGAACAGGTCCCGCAGGCCGAGCGCCGCGCGACCCATGCCGGCCAGGCGAGACCTCAACCTGCGCTGGACCACGGGGCGCCGCTGAGAGCGCTCCGGGAGGTCGCGGGCCAGGCTGGAGGTGAGCAGGCCCGCGAAGAGCGCGTGGAAGGTGTCCCCCGACAGCCCGCGCTCCTGCAGCCACGTCGAGAGGCGCGGCGGGGTGGTGGCCTCGCGGAAGAGGGCGATGCGCTCGTCGAGCTGGACGAAGAGGCGGGTGAGCGCATCGTCGTCCTGCTCTCCGAGCCGCAGCCCTCCAAGGGTCGGTGGACCCTGGAGCACCACGGCCCCTGCGGTCGCGCCTTTGATCCACGCGCGCCTCGTGACGTCCATAGGACCCCCCTCCCGCGTCTCAACATAGCTGCGTTACGGAGAGGCGTGAAGGGGGGCGCGTGCAGACAGGCAGGCAGCGACGGGTGGCCGTGACCGGGCTCGGGGTCCACCTGCCCGGCGCGCGCACGTTGGACGAGCTCTGGGCGCGGCTCTGCGACCCCCCGGAGCCCGTCGCCGGGCCCTGGCCGCACGCCGACTGGCGCGGCCACTTCCTGGAGCCGGAGGCGACCTGCGCCTCGATCTCCCTGGCCGCGGCCCAGGCGGCCCTGAGGGGGCAGGAGGGGCCGGATCCCTGGCTGGTGCTGGGGACCTGCAACGCCGAGACGCGCGAGGCCGACGAGCGCTGGGCGCCCGCCGAGGCGGGGCTGCCAGTGGAGCCGGACCGCGTGATGTGGCCGCAGCTCCCGCACCTGCCCGCCGCGAGGGTGCGGGAGGCGCTGGGCCTGGGCGCGCTCCGCTGGCTCGAGCCCGCGTGGCTGGGGCTC
>CAZKWG010000578.1:0-5542 GCA_964556105.1 uncultured Enterobacterales bacterium
GGCGGCCCTGGCGGGCCTCCTGCTGGCGGGTCTGGGAGCGCGGCGACGGCGGGGCTGAAGGGTGGGCTCGGACGCGATAGCTCCTGCCCATGCTCGAGCTCGCCTCCACGACGGACCCCCGCTGGCTCTCGCAGGCCCTGGACGACATGGACCTGATCCTGCTCGACCACGCTCACTGCGAGTAGAAGGCGGCCTCGACCGCGATGTCCACGCTGTTCCGCTACCAGCACCAGCCGGAGCTGATGGCGCCCCTGGCGACCCTGGCGCGGGAGGAGCTGGACCACTTCCTCGAGGTGCTGGCCGTGCTGGAGCGCCGCGGGGTGCCGTTCCGGGAGCTCAAACCCTCCACCTACGGGGCGGGCCTGCACCGGGCGGTGCGCAAGCCGGACCCCGAGCACCTGCTGGACGTGCTGCTGGTGGCGGCGCTGATCGAGGCGCGGAGCTGCGAGCGGATGAAGCTGCTCAGCGAGGCGCTGCCCGACCGCGCGCTGGCGACCTTCTACCGCGACCTGCTGGCGGCGGAGGCGCGCCATTTCCACTCCTACCTGGAGATGGCGACCCGCCTCTTCCCGCGCCCCGAGGTGCTCGAGCGCCTGCGCGCCCTGGCCCGACACGAGGCCGAGGTGCTGCAGGAGCCGGCCAGCGCCCTGCGGCTGCACTCCGGCGTTGTCGGCGGCTGATCACTGAAGCGGCAGCGCCTCGCCGCGGATCGCCGACATGAACAGGCGGCGGATCTCGTTGTGGCCCGCGTCGTTGGGGTGGATGCAGTCCTGGTAGAACCACAGCGCGTAGTCGTCGCCGGCGTAGTGCTCGTTGGTCTGGTCATCGGCGTTGAAGCCGTGCCCCAGGTAGTGGCCGTGCATGTCGACCATGGCGAAGCCGAGCTCGTCTGCCATCGCCGCGTAGCCGGCGTTGGTCTGGGCCATGGGCTCCATCAGGTGGGAGAGGTCGAGGCCGTAGAAGCACTCGTCGGCCTGACCGGTGCCGTCGGAGGGGTCGTAGACGTTGGTGACGTAGAGGTAGGCGCCGTCCGGGAAGTTGGCCGGATCCTGGAAGAAGCCCACGATCTCGCGCAGGTTGTCCTGGATGGTCTGCAGCGGCTCGCTGTAGTCGGTCGAGCCCGAGGTCAGGAGCAGCGTGACGTCGTTGCCGCCGATCGTGATGACGACGATGGACTCGCCCTCTGCGGGGAAGCTCATCTGGTCATCGAGCTTCGGGATCTGCGAGCTGAGCAGGGTGTCGGTGGTGGCGCCGCCGCGCGAGACGTCCACGAATTCGGTGAGATCGGGGTAGAGCGTGGCGAGATCGTCGCCGGCCCGCTCGGGCCAGACCGTGTCGTCGTTCTGCTCCATCAGGCCGACATAGGCCAGCCCGTCCTCGCTGGCGCCGTAGCGCTCCGTGATGGAGTCGCCCAGGAAGATCACGCGCTGCGGATCGCTGGCGACATAGCCCTCGGGCAGCACGGAGTGGACATCAGGGTCGGAATTGGACGGCGCGCCGGAGGTGTCGTCGCCGCCCTCCGTTTCACCGGGTTCACAGGCCGAGAGCGCGAGGGCGATGACGAGCGAGAGACGCATTCCGGACTCCTCCACGCCCATGATACGCCGCGCGCGGCCTGGTGTCTCGGCCCGTATGTGGCGGCGCAGTGACCGGAAGATGGCGGTAGAGTAGACTCTGTGGCGCGAATCGAACCCGAACGGATGATCCGTGTTCACCCTCTTGGGAATCTCCCTGTCCTTCGCCGCGCCGATCACCGTCGGCGCAGACGTGCCGCTGCGCCAGGCGACTGGCCCCACCGTCGCGCGCCTGATGCTGACGCCCGCCGGCGCCCCGCGGGTGCTGATCTACGGGGGCGCTTACGGTCCTCGGGTCGATCTGCTCCTGCCCACCGCGGAGGGCTGGAGCGAGCGGCCCTTCCCGCGCGGGAGCGTGGTGATGGGGAAGGAGGATCTGGTCGTCCTGCTCGACCCGGTCGCCGCTGGAGACGGGAGCGCGGGGGTGGAGGGCCAGCTCGAGCTGGCGCGGGGCCGCTGGGTCGCGCGCCCTGGACCAGCCCTGCCCGAGGGCGCTTATGGCGCCGCCACGCTGGGGCCGGACGGGCGGGCGCAGGTGATGGGCTGGGAGGGCACGAAGTCGGTGCTGCTCAGCGAGGGCGCGGACGGGACCTGGAGCGCGCGCCCGGTTCCGGCGGACGCGGTGCACCGGGGCTGGGCGGAGGGCGGCGCGCTGTGGTGGCTGAGCGACCAGGGGATGAGCGGGCCGAAGACGCTGCGACGGATGATCGGCGGGCTTCCTGGGATGCCGACGGGCGGCCTGGACGCCCACGGGTCACCCGCGCTGGCGGTGGTCGAGCGCGGGAAGCTGATCGTGCAGCACCGCGGCGGCACCGCCAGCCTGGCCCTGCCCCGCGACACGCCGCCCATCGACGAGACCCGCTGCGTGGACGCGGTCTGCTCTACCCGGGCCAGCTACGTGGGCTTCGCCCAGGGCGGCGGGATCGCCGCCAGCGGGGAGAGCCTCGTCCTGCCCTATGTGCGCACCACGATCACGACGGCGCTCCAGTGCCGACCCTACGACGGGCCGCTGTACCCCTGCGATCCGGCTGGCCCGAACGACACCTGCCCCGAGCCCCAGCAGTGGACCTGCGAGGGCCCGGAGACGCGCGCCTGGGAGCTGCGCCTGGCGCGGGTGCAGGGCACGAAGATCGAGGATCTCTCGTTGAGCGCGCCGCTCGGCCTGGGGGAGCGCGAGGTCTCGGTCTGGGACGTCGCGACGGACGCGCAAGGCTCCATCCACCTGCTGATCGACGCGGCCGAAGAGGGAGGTGGCCACGCGCTCCGCTACCTGCGGCTGGACGGCGCCACCGCGAGCGGGACGGTGCCGCAGCGGGGGACGGTGCCGAAGCGACGGTCGCCGAGCCCGGCGATCGCCCTGGACCGGCTCAGCGAGACGGAGCTCGGCCTGGCGGGCTTCAGCACGCACGCGGAGGCGGCGAGCCGACCGCCGGCCTTCGAGGAGGGCGCGGCGTGGACCGGCGGGTCACGGGGCGGGGGGTGGTGGTACGCGCCGCTGAGCAGCGCGGGCCTGACGACGCGGGCGCTGGAGGTCGCCTTCACCGTCGAGGCGGACGCGGCCTGCGGCCGACCAGAGCTGCACCTCTCACATGCCGGCCACCGCGTCCTCGCGCGCGTCAACGCCCAGGGCCTGGAGATCACCACCAGCCCGGAGACGCCGCCCGTCGTGCTGCCGCTCCAGGGCGCCGACCAGAAGATCCGCCTGGAGCTCTCCCCCGGCCGGGCCTCGGTGCTCGTCGATGGCGGCAAGCTGCTGCGCCTGGAGCTGCCGCGGGCCGACGTCCAGGACGCCCACGGCTACGCGCTGTTCGGGACGCTGTCGGGCTGCGGCGGGGCGCCGATGGCCTCGACGCGCTGGCAGAGCGTCCGCGTCGATTAGCTTTGGACGCGGCTCACTTCTGCGTCGGCGTCGCCTCGGCGGGCGCGGCCCCCTCGACGGGCGCGGGCTCGGCGGGGGCGGTCCCCGGCGGGCTCACCTTCGGCGCGCCGGGCACGGCCACGCGCAGCTCGACGGCCACGCCCAGGTGGTCGCTGGGCTCCATCTCCGGGCTGCCGTCGAAGCTGCGGCGCTCGGTGAAGGTGTGGGTGGCGCCGGTGACGTAGACACGATCCGAGGGGTCCGCGGCGAAGACCAGGTCCATGCGCGCGGGCATCTCCGTGTCCTTGTACTGCATGCCGTAGAGCACGTTGCAGTCGGACGCGGAGAAGCCGTGCGGGAAGAGCAGCTCGGCGCAGTGGGCCGAGATGTCGGCGCGCCCGTTGCCCGACGCCTCCATCAGCGCGGCCACCTTCTGCCCCAGCACCACGTCGCGCGACGCCTCCTCGGCGGGGCGCCCGCGCACGTAGAGGTCGGAGAGACCACCATAATAGCGCAGGAGCGCGTAGCTGGCGGCGTTCTCCCACCAGCCCTGGTCCAGCTCACCCTCGGGAGGCTGCCAGGTGTCCATCTTGTAGTAGGAGCCCGCGTTCATGTCGCCGGTGACGAGGGCCACCGCGTCCGAGCCCACCCGGCTGGAGACGCGGCTGCCGAGCTCGCGCGCCTCGCTCATGCGCTCGGGCCAGCGGGCGGGGAACGCCAGCTTGTGGGTGTTGTAGACCAGCAGTCGGCCCAGCGTGGGGTGGGTGAACTCCACCTCGACGAAGCCACGCTTGATGCGCGGGCCCGGGAAGTACTCCTGAGGGTCCTGGGCCTCATAGGCCTGGGCGTGGACGACCGGCTCGGTCCCGGGCGCGATGAGCTCGGCCTTGATGAGCGTGAGCACGCCGTCGTTGTAGGCTTCCCGATCCGCGTGGAAGGCGCGATATCCACGCTTCTGCGCCTCGTCCATGAAGCGGGCGAGGTCCTCGGGCTGCCAGACCTCCTGCAGGCCGACGACGTCGTAGCCCTGCTCCAGGATCAGCGCGGGCAGCTCGTCCCGGCGCTCCTCGAGGAAAGGGGTGCGCTTGTAAGGGATGAACCCGAAGACGTACACGTCGAGCAGCGCGATGTTGTAGGCCAGCACGCGCAGCGGGACGCCCTCATTGTAGTTGTCGGCGTTCGACGCCTGATCGGCGATGAGCACCGCCGTAGGATCGGGCGGGCCGTTGAGCGTGGTCGCGCGGTAGAGGTCCGCGACCGTGGCCTGCGCGCCCCCGGTGTAGACGGCGCCGAGGTGCGCCAGGTCGGGGTGGTCGGCCAGCTTCACCGCGTCGGCGGGCAGCGAGCCGAGATCGCTCGGGGGCACCAGCACCTTCTTCGAGCAGGCCAGCGAGAGCAGCAGAGCGGGCGCGAGCATGAGGACTCCCGGGAAGGAGCGTCAGTCTACACGATCAGCGCCGCTCAGCCCAGCAGCAGGGCCTCCTCGACCGCCTCGAGGCGCTCGGTGGGACGCTCGGAGAAGCGGGGGTCGGTGAAGCCGGCCAGGGCGACGACGACCTCCGTGTTCTCGAAGTCCTCGTCGTCCACGATCTCCATGTAGGCGGACACGTCGGGCAGGGCGAGGAGCTCGGCGTAGGCGGGGCTCGCGGCGGCGACGAAGGCGGCGGAGAAGACAGAGATGGGCAGCGCGTTCATGGGAACACCTTTCGGGGAGCGCGGTCGCGCGAGCGAGAGCGTAGATGGCTCTGCCGGGCGGGTTGAATCGGGGAGAGGTCTCGTTGCGAACACCTCTCTCTTATGCGCTCTCGGCGGGGCACGCCAATTTATGCGGACATAAAATGTCCGCTTATGCGGGAAATCTCATGCCGCCGCGGTGGGCGTCCGTACAATATTCTTGCATCGGCTGTGTATCGGCGAGCGGCGCCAATCCGTAAAACGAGGGGGCAATCCCTCCCGCAGCCACACCTCCCGTCGACCGCCCGCAGTATGGGCAACCGAGTGATCCATGTCCTGGCTCCTGCTCCTCGCGCCTCTGCTCTCGACCGCGAACGCCGCCACCTGGCCCGATGACGCCGACTGGGAGCCGATGGTGCTGAGCGGCGCCAGCATC
>CAZKWG010000579.1:0-5531 GCA_964556105.1 uncultured Enterobacterales bacterium
GTCCTCGACCAGGGCCACCAGACCGTCCGCGGCGCGCGCGCTCTGGCCGGTCTTCAGCAGCTCGTCGATCTGTCCGAAGGCCGCCGTCCGCTCCTCCATGGAGGGCAGGGCCGGCGCGGTCGCTCCCGCCGAGGGCGAGGCTGCGGGCGGCTTCGGCTTCGCCGCCTGCGAGCCGCCGCTGAGCGCCAGCAGCAGCGTGAGGAGGAGCGCGCGTCTCATTCCTTCACCTTGCTCAGCATGCTGTAGCCGACCGTCACGGAGAGGGCCTGCCGGAAGTGGACTCCACCCGTGGTTGGAGTGTGCAGCTCGAAGAGCAGGTCATCCTTGAGCTGAACCCGGATGGCGGCGTCCTTGCTGATGAAGAAGCGCGAGCCGACGCCCAGGGCGAGGCCGGGCGCCATGGCCAGCTCCAGGTCGGGCAGGACCATCGAGTCCATCGCGCTCAGCCCGGCGCCGCCGAGCAGGTACACGTCGTAGTGGACGATCTTCGCGCCAGCCAGGTTCATCTTGGCGTAGATGGGCGCGAACTGCAGATCGGCCGAGAGCCCCGCCAGGTAGCGGTAGGCGTCCGGCGCGACCCCGTACATCGGGCCCTCCAGCTCCTTGAAGCTGGACGTCTTCAGGCCGTAGCCGCCGCCCAGCGCCACCTCCCAGGAGAGGGTGTCGGAGAGGAAGCTGCCCCAGCTTACGGCGCCGATGGGCGTGGACGAGAAGGCGTCGAAGGGCATCCACCCCAGGTGGATGGCCAGCTCGGTGCGGCCCTCCTTGGGGTAGAGCGCCTTCTGCACGACCTTGATGTCGCTGTTCTTGAGGACGCCGAGGTCGATGGTCTCCTGTGCGAGCGCCTGGCTCGGCACAGCGAGAGCGATGGCCAGCGAGAGGAGGGCTTTCATGGTGCCGATCCGCATCATCCCAGGCGCGCGAGCCCCGGGGCGTAAGGTGTTCAGAAGGGGAGCTCGCGGGGCTTGCCTTCCAGGGGCAGATAGAAGATCCGCACGTCCTGGTTGTAGGTCGGGATGGCCTCACCCCAGAAGACGACGGCGTTCTCGCTGGGATCATAGGCCCAGCCGCTTCCGTAGGTCGTGTCGCCGCTCGCGTCGGTGGTCGCGATGGCCTCCTCCACCTCGGCGCCCTCGACGTAGACGCGGATGGTCTCCGTGTCGGGGATGCTCTGGAGCTGGAAGATGCGCAGCAGCGAGTTGAGCAGCTCACCCAGATCGTTCAGGTGCTGCGAGAAGTTGCTCGTGACGCAGACCCCGTCATCGTACTCTTCGATGGGCCGGTAGAAGCCGCCCGAGTCTTCGGCGACGATCTGCAGCCGCTGCGCGCCCCAGGTGGTGGCGCCGCCGGAATTGCAGGAGAAGTCGTTCGTCTCCTCGTCGTAGTCCGGCCCGATGCTGACGATGCGCAGGGGGAGGTCGAACTCCTCGAAGTAGCTGATGTAGGTCTCGGTCGGATCCTCGTCGCCGTTCTCCATGCGCCGGCTGGTGTCGCCCTCGTCGGTCACGAAGACGACGACGGGGGTGGACTCTTCGCGCAGGAACCCGACCGTGGAGAGGGCGTCCTCCTCCGTGATCGGCGAGACCGTCTCGTCCCAGCACAGGTCGGGTGGGTTCGGCGCGGCGCGGCAGAGGGCGTCGAGCACGGCCTCGAGGTGCTCCTCGGTGCCGGCGCCGCAGTGGTCGCGCCAGGCGTCGGCGCCGCAGACGCAGTCCAGGTACAGATCGCTGATCTTGCCGTCCGGGTCTTCGCCGCAGACATAGTCCGGGTCGTCGTCCAGGGCCGAGCTCGACCAGCAGGTGGCGTCGCAGAGCAGGTTCTGCGTGAAGCTCTCGGCGATGCTCGTCGAGTCCGCGGTGATGATCGTCGGGTCGCCGAGCAGGCGCCCGGCCTCGCCCGGGTCCGCGTCGGCCGTGGGGCCGCTCGTGCCGTAGTCCACCGTCGTCGTCGTGATCCCGAGCTGGAAGTCCAGCACCCGGCCGCGATCGGTGACATAGGACGTGTAGTTGTCCACGGCGTCCGACAGGTCCTCGGTGGCGGGCGTCTGCTGGGCCAGGCCGCTGATGAAGGTGTCGAAGTTCAAGGCCAGCGCGGTCGCCTCGTCGGCCATGGAGCTCGAGTTGTCCACGACGAAGAGGATGTCGGCCTTGTTGGAGAACTCCGTCTGCTCGTAGCCTGCGACGTTGAAGAAGTCGTAGTTCGTGCAGCCGGAGGCGACGAGCACCAGGACCGAGAGGGCCGAGGCCGTGCGCATGGGTGGAGGCTCCTGTCCGGCATGAGGGTGTCGGTGCAGCGATTCCGCCGCCCGGCCGGGCACACTCTACCGGGAGACCCAGCGGACTGCAACCGGGTAGACGTCCGAGGCGGCCCCGAAGGGCTCGGCAGCGACGTGGATCGCTGCTACAGCTTGCGCACCAGCGAGTTGAGCTGGTTGAAGTTGGTGGTGACCTGGGGCTGAATTCGCATGCCCTGCTTCTGGTGGAACTTGAGGAGCTGGTTCCAGGCGCTGGTGATGCCGTCGCGCACGGCGCCGTAGTCCCGGCGGCCGACCCAGTCGCGCAGGTCGGCGACCGCGGGCGGGATCTCGCCACCGGCGTAACAGGCGAGGATGCGGCCCAGGATCTGGTTGATCTCCTCCTGCACCGGGTCGAGCGGGGCGGCCTCGTCCGGCTGCTCCGGCGTCACCTCGCCGTCCAGCGTGCGCAGATCGGCCTCGGCCAGCGAGCGGCGGGTGAACGCCACCGTGGGGCTCTCGGCGCTGACCGCGGGCGGCGCGGCCTGCGGCTTCGGCGGCGCGGCGACGGGCGCAGCGGGCGGCGGGGCCACGGGCGCAGCGGGCGGCGGGGCCACGGGCGCAGCGGGCGGCGGCACCAGGGTGGGGACCTCCGGCGCCGGGGCCAGCGGCTTCAGGCCGCGCTCACTCAGGAAGGACGCGGCATTTCCCCCCATGTCCTCGAGATCGGAGAGGCGAAGGCAGCCGCGCACGGCGTGGGCGCCGAGATCGTTGAGGCTCTCCACGACCTTGACCTTGCCCGTGGCGCTGGGGTCGAGCAGGACGTTGGGCGCGATGAGGATGTCGCTCAGCACACGTCCGCGCCCGACGCGAATGCTCCGGCGACCCTCGATCACCCGCGCGGTCAACGAGGGCCCGTCGGCGAGCACCGACTCGGCGGCGATTCGCCCAGCGACGATCGTGCCGCGCAGCTCCGCCATGGCGCTCGCGTCGATCTCGTCGGCGGTCACGCTGCCGTGCAGGGTGATCGTCCGGGCGAGGATGCGGTTGACGCGCAGCGTGCTGCTGGCCTGCACGGTCCCCGAGGGCGCCTCGAGCGCGCCGGCGTCGAGGTCCATCTGGACGATGATGTCGCCCCCGGTAGAGCGCACCCGGCCGAGCTTCGGCTGGGGGTTCCCTTGGAGCACGATGTCGCCATCGAACTCGACGTCGATCCCGTCCGTACCTGGGCTCAGCCGCAGTCCGTTCGGAATGGAGAAGACCTCTCGCTTCGCCATGTGTGCCCCGCCTCTTTTCGCAGCCGAAATCCTACTGGACCCTACCCTCGGGGGCAAGTGCGAAGTCGGACGATGTCCCGGGTGGGCATCCTCGCCGAGCGCCGTCAGGCTGGGCGCGGCCCCTCGCGCAGGCGCTCGGCGAACCACTGCCGCAGGGCGTCCGCGCGCGATCGAAGCTCGTCTTCGCGCCAGGCCTGGGTCGGGATCTCCGGGAAGATCTCCACGACCAGCTCGCCGGAGCGCGGGATCCACTCGTCGGGCGTCTGCAGCGCGTAGGCGCCGTGGAGCACGACGGGGATCAGCGGGGCGCGCGTCTCCAGCGCGAGGTGGAAGGCGCCCATCTTGAACGGCAGCAGCTCCCCCGTGCGGCTGCGCGTCCCCTCGGGGAAGATCAGCGCGGTCCGCGGGCGCAGCGCCATCTCGGCGGCCATTCGGCTCAGGCTGTGTCGGGCTCGCGCGCGGTCCTTCCGATCGACGAAGATCTGCCCCGCCGCCCAGATGGCCTGGCCAAGCAGCGGGATGTAGCGGAATTCCTTCTTGGTCAGGCCGAGCACGGCCGGCGGGTTGAGCGCGCCGATGGCCTGCATGTCCAGGAAGGACGAGTGGTTCGCCACCATGATCCGCGAGCGGCGCGGGGAGAGGTGCTCGCGCCCGATCACGCGCAGGCGCACGCCGCTGATCCACAGCATCCCGCGGCCCCACAGCCCCGCCCAGGTCTCGAAGACCTGGTGCCCGACCCTGCCGAGGGTCAGGAGCCCGTGAAGGATCACCAGGGGCAGGATCGTCGCCGACCAGATCAGCACCAGGGGCCAGTAGAGGGCACGACGAAGCATGGTTCGCGCAACGTATCGTGTTTCGAGAGAGGGGCGGCGATCGCGTCCCGGTCGCGCTGGGCGACGGGTGGCTGGTCCGCTCGTTCTCCTTGGTGTATCTGAGCTGTTGCTTCATTCTTCCCGGAGTTCGGCGATGCGCTACCTCGTGCCCCTTCTGCTGTGCGCGTGCACCGAGTACGACTTCAAGCAGAGCGATGTCAGCGGCTCTGGAGAGACCGACACGGGCGCGCCCGTGGACGGCCCCGATCCCGACATCCCGGGTGAGCCCTACGAGCCCTCGGTCGATGAGCGCGTCGATCAGTTCGACCTCTCCGACGAGATGGGCACCGACCTGCTGTTCTTCGGGGACACGAGCGGGTCCATGGCGGTCGAGCTGACCACCATGGGGGAGAAGATCTCGACCCTGATCGGCTCGCTGACCGAGTACACGGACAAGTGGCAGCTCATGGCGGTGACCGGCCCCACCGGCTGCGGCGTCACCGGCATCCTGACGCCAGAGACCGCCGACTACGCGCTCCTGTTCGCCACCGGGCTGCTGACCCCGCCGGGCGCCGACGAGGTGGACGAGTGGGGCCTCTACAACGCCTGGCAGGCGGTGGAGGCCACCGACGAGGGAGAGTGCAACGCCGGCTTCCTGCGGCCGGACGCCCGCCTGCACGTCATCTTCATCTCGGACGAGGACGACAACTCGCCCGGCTTCGACGGCGGAGATCCCAGCTACTGGCGCGCGTACACCGAAGCGATCTACGCGCGGGTGGGCGACCCCGACAAGCTGCGCTTCTCCGGCGTCATCGGCCCGACGCCCAGCGGCTGCGACGGCGCCGAGCCGGGCACCGGCTACGCCGAGGCGATCGAGGCCTTCGGCGGCACGCTGCTCTCGATCTGCGACGACTGGGCCAGCCAGGTCGAGCTGCTGGTGGACACCACCGTGCAGTACGACACCTTCGAGCTCTCCAGCTTCCCGCTGGTGGACACCCTCGAGGTCTTCGTCAACGGCGACGCCCGCAGCTCGGGCTGGAGCTACAACAGCCGCGGAAACGCCATCGTGTTCACCGAGGGAATCCCCGTCACGGGCGACAAGGTCGAGGTCTTCTACCTCGTCGCGCGCTGACCGCTAGCCAACCCTCGCCCCCGGCGAGGGTTGGCTAGTTGTTTCTGGCCGCGGAGCTCGTCTCTGGCGCAAAGAAG
>CAZKWG010000580.1:0-5518 GCA_964556105.1 uncultured Enterobacterales bacterium
CCACCCACTATGTCCGGGACGAGCGGCTGGATGAGGGGTTCGAGCGCGAGCTGCGCATGCTGGCGCTCCGGTCGGCGGAGCCGGGCGGCGCCGCGCTCGACCTCGATGGTCTGTGGCAGCTCGCGGCGGACTGGCGGTCAGCGCTCGCACGTGCGAGCCGGCGCTCCCCCGAACAGGAGATCCCGGACCACGTTCTGGAGGAGCTCGGGCGCGCGGTGGTCGTCTTCACGACTGCGGCGGCGGGGGCGTGGCCGAGACTCGCGGCGACCGAGAACCGCGAGTTGCTGACGCACATCGTTCGCGATTCCTTCTGGGACGGACACGCGCTCCAGGTGAGCTGGCGGCGGCCTTATGACCTGGTTGGGGCGATCATCGAGGCGTGCACCACGGAGGCGAGCGCAGGGCGAGGCTCGGAGAGCGCGCTGCGCGGCCACCTGTGCGAGCTCGGAGCGGCGGTCGTGAAGGCCATCCAGGACGGGGATGACCTGGCGCGGGTGACGAAGGAGTAGCGGAGCGTTCGAAGGAGCGCGGCGCGGTGTCGCCGCGCTCCACACCGCCGGACTTGTATCCATGGGCGTCCACGTCATCGCGCGGGCGCCCATGTCTGACGTCCATGGGTGCCATAGGCGCCATGGGCGCCCACGGGCGGCGCCCAGATCGTGAACGCCTCGTTACTCTCCGCCATCAACCGGACGATGATCCTCGGGCAGCGGCTCCGTGCAACGCCGCCGGTACCGCTCCTGGAACGTGGCCAGCGCACGGGCCTCCAGCTCGTCGGTCAGGTCCGGCGGCGTGAGCGCGACGCGCAGCTCGGCGAGGTGCGCGGCTTCCAGGTCAGCGCGCTCGGCGAGTTGATCGAGGAGGGCTTCGAGCTGGCCACGGGTGCGCAGCAGCCCCGAGGGATCGGGCGCGCCGCCGTCGGCGACATCCCGCAGGAAAGCGAAGGTGCTCATCGCATGCGCGTCCGCGGCGGCGTGAAGATCGGCTGCGCTGTGGCGCAGATCATCGGCGGTCTCCCAGAGCAGGCTCAAGGCCGTTCCTTGCTCCAGGCGGATCGGGGGCGTGGTGGACATCGGGATCTCCGAGATCGGGTTGTTTCGTGTAGACAGGACAAACCACTCCGATCACCGCGAAGAACGCAGCGCTCGGAGGGCCGTCGCCGCCCGCTTGGGGCGGCTCTTTGTATTGGACATAATTCGGAGCGGCGTGCAACCCGCCGGGCCCAGAAAGTTGGACGGCGGTCTGGAAACTGCGGAAATACGCCTTGGTGGCGCTCGCACATATGTGCGTGCTCGCGTCGCAGTGATGGTGACGCGGCCTATCGGCTCCAGTGCACCGTCGAAGGTGGCGAGATTTTTTGTACTTCTCTGTGGCGATGGCGCCTGTGCCCACCAGCCAGCACCCGCGCGAGTCCCGGACCGCCGTCGTCATGATCTGGCCGCATCCACTGGCCACCCCGCAGGCGCGCATGACGGCTGGGTCGGGCCCGGCGCCTCACGTCGAAGGCCAGCCGCGCCACGTTGGACGAGCTTCGCCGCGCCCTGAGACGACGTCGACAAGACCGAATCACGTTCCCGCGCGACCACGACCTGCGGTGCGATCACGTCTGTTGAATTGACTCCTATCTCCACAGATACAACTCTGACTTGGTGTCCACCCTGATCTGGGGTCGGTGACTGGGGCGACGCGCGCCCGCAGCACCCTGCCACTGCGCCACCGCGCCGGATCCGTCTACCCCCGCTCCCGCGCCACGCGGTATCCTCGGTCGCGCATCAGGAACCGCCCCGCCATGTACACGCGCCCGCTGACCGCCCTCGTTATCGCCCTCCTCCCTCGCGTCGCGCTCGCCGACTGCCCCTCCGTGGACATCTGGCTGGGACGCATGGAGCAGGACATCGTCGCGCTCCGCCTCGATCAGGCCCAGGACGCTCTCGCCCAGGCTGAGGCCGGCTTCTCCTGCGGCCCGCCTGCCACCACGGCGCAGATCGCCCGCTTCTGGCGGGCCGAGGGCGTCCTGCTCACCATCCGAAAGCGAGAGGAGGAGGCTGAGTTTTCCTTCGCCGCTGCACGGCGTATCGAGCCCGACGTCTGGTCCCCGGTCTTTGGCCCCGAAATGAAGAAGCTGTTCCAGGCAGCCCAGGGGCTCGACGACCCGCCGAGCACGCTCACGCTTCAACCCTGGGATGCACGCTACCTCGGCTGGATCGACGGCCGCGCCACGACGTTTCCCGTGCAGGTCGACGCGGGTCTGCACCTCATCCAGGCCAGCCGGTCGCCGCGGGCCTCGGACGCGACCATCGAGTATGGCAAGATCATGCTGATCTCGGACGGCGCGATGACCACGCTCAACACGCCCTTTCCGCGCGATCCTGGCTTGCTGACCGAGACCCGGAGACCCGACGGGCCGTCGCGGTCCTCGGTCGCGCTGGTCGCCGGAGGCGCAGCCTCTGCTCTGGCCGGCAGCGCCCTGCTCTGGCTCGGCAGCCGACAGAACGAAGACTACTCCGCGGCGATGGACGGCTACGAATCCGGCGATCTCACCCAGAGCGAGGCGCTCGGTCAGGTCACAGGAGCTCATCGCGCGCAGGTCAGCCTGGGTGTCGGAGGTGGCGCGCTCATCGCCGTCGGCGCCGGTGCGGTCGTCGTGGGGGTGATCCGATGGTGAGGTTGTTCTCTCTCCTTCCCCTCCTCGCAGGCTGCATCATCGACAAGGTCGCCTACGAAGAGGCCCTCGAAGCGCTCTCCGACGACGACGGGGACGGCGTCCCACCCGCAGGAGGCGACTGCGATGACGACGACGCCACCCGCTACCCCGGCGCGACCGAGACCTGGTACGACGGCGTCGACCAGGACTGCGCGGGCGACGACGACAACGACGCGGACGGCGACGGCGACGCCTCCGAAGACCAAGGCGGCGCGGACTGCGACGACACCGACGCGGCGATCCATGCGGGCGCCGATGAGACCTGGGAGGACGACGGGATCGACAACGACTGCGACCAGGACGCCTACGAGACGATGACCTGGTCGGCCTACGACGCGACGACACGCCTCGACGGCGTCGAGGCCGGCGGGGAGGCCGGACGCGGGCTCTACGGTTGGGAGGCCGGCTCATGTCTGTTCGTGGTCGCGCCCTACACAGGTGACAGCCAGGGCGCAGTCTACGCAGAGACGGCCGGGGGTGAGGGCGTCATCGCGCTCGGATCCAACGGCGCGGTGACCGGCTCTACCCCCTATGAGTTCTTCGCGACCACCGTCGCTGTGTCGAGCGAGGGCGTCGCTGTCATGACCTCCGCGCTCGGCGCGGACGGCCTCGGCGTCGCGTATCTGGTGGACGCGGCCTCTGTTTGCGGTGGCGCCCAGGGCGCGGTCGATGCGCTCAGCACCGCTCGGATCGAGGGACCGTCCGAAGACGCCTTCTTCGGGGTCGCGGCGCGCTGGCTGTCCGACATCGACGGGGACGGCGTCTCAGAGCTGGCCTTCGCGGCGCCGGGCGTCAGCGAGGACGCTGACGGACAAGGCGCTGTCTACCTGTGGAGCACGCCACCCGAAGACGGCGACGTCTGGTCTGCCGACGACGCGGACGTGGTTCTGCTCGGCGCCTACGCGGGCGCCATGATCGAGGACGTTCAGCTTGTCGGCGACAATGACGAGCGCTGGTTGCTGATCTCGCAGGTCACGGTCGCCGAGGGTGATCTCGCGCTGGCGCGGATCCCTGTGGACGGACTGGTGTCCGGCTCGGTCGGGGCGCTCGCCGATGGCGGGATCCGCTCATACGTTCCCGGGGCCGCTGTCACGGTCGCGAAGATCGGCGACATGGACGTGGACGGCTCGGACAACTTCGTCGCTGGCTCCTTCCCCTGGCAGCTGTGGGACGTGTCTGACCTGGAGGGCGGTATCGACGCTGGAGACGCACCTTGCGAGCTGGACTACGCTGACGAGTACCTCACTGGCGCGGCGGGGATCGGCGATCAGGACGGCGACGGTCGGCAGGACCTCGTCCTGCTGGCCGAAGACGCACCGGGCTCCAGCGAGCAGGGGCGGCTGGCCTTCTTCCCCGGCGAGGCGCTGCCGCCGGGCAGTGACGTGGACTTTGGCGATCTCCACCTCACCGCCGAGGGCACCAACCTGGGCGACTCGTTTGGCTATCGCGCGGTCCCAGCCGGTGACTTCGACGGCGACGGACGCGCGGACATCGCTGTCGCGGCGCCTGGAATGGACATGGGCGGCGATCAGAGCGGATCAGTGGTGCTGCTGCCCGTACCGCTCTGATCGGGCGCGAGGTCGGCCCAGACGCCAGATCGCGGTCCAACCTGGAGCGGCGCGCTGCCTTCGGGCGGGGCGCCCTGCCAGGTCGCGCCGAGCGAGAGCCAGACCAGCATGTCGAGGTCGTAGCTGTACATGGGGTCGGGGTGGTAGAGCGCTCTTGCGGGTTCGGGTTGAAAGACATCGAAGAAAGCGCGCTGTTCGACCCAGTCTGCGCGCGCCTGGGCTCGCCCGCGCGCGAAGTCCACCGCCTGGGGCGCCGCGGCCAGGGCGCAGAGCGCCAGCACCCAGGGGCGACTCATAGCAGGTCGGGCCAACGCGAGACCCGCGACCACTACGACCCAGCTCTCCAATACATACTGTCGAGACGTCGCCGCGCCCAGCAGCGGTGGAACCAACGCAGCGCCCGCGGCCAGCAGCCAGGGCCATGCACCCCACAGCGCCGCGACCACGCCGGTCGCCGTGAGCGCTCCCGCGATCGGGAGCGGCAGCAGCGCGACGCCCGCCGACACGACCAGGATCGGCCAGGCCGCGCGCGGCCAGCGTGTGGCGATCAGCAGCGGCAGCGCCCAGGCGAACAGGCCCAGACTCTCCAGGTGAAACATCATGTTTCCTGGCATAGAACCCAACGCAATCTTGTGCGACGAGCCCGCTGCGCTGGCCAGCGCGGCCAGGACAAGCCCTCCCCCGACCAGCCGCACCGAGCGAGGCCCATACAACACCGCCAGCGCGCCCAGGGCGAACGCGCCGGTCTCCTTGAAGCCGAGCGCGAACAGACCCGCGAACAGCACGCCCAACGCCGACGGCCGCGCCGCCGTGAGCGCGACCACGCCCAGGCCCAGCCCGAACAGCGTGCCTGTCGTCGTGAGCCAGCTCCGCCAGCCGAGCAGGTCTACAAAGACCGACGCTCCGAGCAATCCTACCGCCGCGAGCGCACCCTGGCTCCACCCCTGGCGCCGCGCGGCCGCGCCCACAAGCACTGCCACCGTCCCGGTCCAGAGCGCCACCAGCGCCGCGCGCACCAGCCCCCCATCCGGCCCGAGCTGCGCGGAGGCCCACCACGCCGCGGCGTTCAGCGGGCGCCAGTAGCTGAGCCACTCCGGCCCGCGCACCCAGGCGAGCGCGTCGCCCCGCGCCTGCAGCGCCCAGGCGAGGTAGCCGAGATCGTCCTGGCGGATGGAGATCGCAGAGGTGTGCCACGCGAACAACAGGATCGCGAGCGTGCCCACGACACCGAGGAGCTGTGAGCGCT
>CAZKWG010000581.1:0-5511 GCA_964556105.1 uncultured Enterobacterales bacterium
GCGCTATCTGAAGTTCGCGGTGCTGCGCAGGCTGACCTGAAGACCACTTCAGAGGGTGATAGTGAAGCGGGCGACAACGCCGACTCTCGGGCCACCTCCGCGAAGGCGCAGACCGGAACAGGTCATCCTGCCCCGAACCGCGCTATGCTCCACCCGTGTCTGAACCGACGACCTACCCACAGCCCTTCGGCTCCTATGTGCTGCTGGAGCACCTCGGCCGCGGCGGCATGGCCGATGTGGAGCTCGCCCGCCGTGTGGTGGACGACGCCGGGTTCGTGCGCTTTCTGGTCATCAAGCGAATTCAGCCGAAGCACGCTGACAATTCCTCCTTCGTCCGCATGTTCACGGACGAGGCCCGCATCAGCGCCGAGCTGCAGCAGGAGAACATCGCTCAGGTATACGACTTCGGGCAGATCACGGATCAGTATTTCCTGGCGATGGAGTATGTCCCCGGGGTCAACCTGCGGCACGTCCAGCGCATCCTGGCCAGCCGCGGGCAGGTGCCGCCCTTCCGGGTGACCTTCCGCGTGCTCGCCGACGTGCTCAGCGCGCTGCAGTACGCGCACAACCGGGTCGACACCTACGGGCGAGCCATGCGGCTGGTTCACCGCGACGTGAACCCGCGCAACGTCATGCTCTCCGTGCGTGGCGAGGTGAAGCTCATCGACTTCGGCGTGGCGAAGGCGGACATCCGGGCCGAGCACACGGTCGGCAAGTCGATGAAGGGCAAGTTCGCCTACATGGCGCCGGAGCAGATCGAGGGGAATGTGCCGGTCGACGGCCGCACCGACCTCTTCGCCGTGGGCCTGGTGATGCACGAGCTCGTCGCCGGCCGCAGCCCCTTCGCCGGGATGAGCGAGGCGCAGATCGTCCACCAGACCGTGCTGGGGCCGGTGCCGCCGCTCAAAGTGCCGGGCCTCTACCCGGACGCGGAGCTGCTGCGGGGGATCCACGACCGGGCGCTGGCCAAGAACATGGAGGATCGCTACGCCGACGGGGCGGCCATGCGCGAGGACATCGTGCGCGCCGCCAACGCCGTCGGCGGGCTGGCGAGCCGCGAGGAGATGGCGGAGTTCCTGCGCAAGGTCGCGCCGGACGACGTGGCGCAGATCACCAACCGCCTGAAGACCTACCGCGACCTGACGCCCCTGCCGTCCATGCCTCCGCCGGAGCCCAAGCCAGCCCCGGTGGAGCCGGCCGATCGCGCCGAGCCCACCATCGTCCCCGAGGGCACGCGGCCGAGCCAGCAGCTCCCCGTCGAGGAGGAGGCCCCCGGCCACCCGCTCGCCTGGATCGGCGTGCTGGCGCTCTCGGTGCTGAGCGGACTCGCGCTGGCCCTGGCCTTCGTGCTGCCGCCGCGCCCCACGACGACCACCGAGCTCACGACGACCACGGAGTCCACGAGCCAGGAGGGGGCAGAGGTGACGCCCCCCCAGACCTCGGAGACGACGGCGCCGCTCGAGACCGACCCGCAGGTCCCGCCGGAGGTCGAGGACGACCCGGAGACGCCCGGGAGCCGGCCGAAGGAGCCCCGTCTGGCGGTCGTCACCGCGAACCCCGACCAAGGCAAGCCCGCCGAGCCGCCCGAGGTCGTCGCGGAGGCGCCCAAGGAGGGCTTCCTCAACGTCAGCTCCGCGCCCGATCGTGGGCTGGAGGTCTATGTGGACGGTCAACGCGTAGGCGTGACGCCGATCAAGTCGCTGCGCGTCCCCACAGGAGACCACGTCGTGCTGATCAAGGACGAGCGCAGCGGCCGGTCCTGGGAGCGCAAGGTCACCGTGACCGAGGGCAACGCCGCGGTCGTCTCGACGAGGAGCGCCCCATGAGCGCCTGGCTCGCCCTCGGCGTCGGCCTGGCCATGGCGAGCCCGGAGATCGCCATCTTCCAGAGCGATGACCTGCCCGCGTACGAGGAGCCGGCCCTCGCCTTCGCCGAGGCCCTGGGTCGCCCGTACCACGTCTACCGTCTGCGCGGCGACAAGGAGCGGGCCGAGTCCATCGCCGAGCATCTGCGGCGCGACCCTCCTCCGCTCATCTTCGCGCTGGGCGCGAAGGCGGCGTGGATCGCGGCGAAAGAGCTGCCGAACGTCCCGCTGGTCTACGCCATGGTCTCCGAGCCCGCGCGGTACGGACTGGACGGCGCCCATGTCACCGGCGTCTCCATGAACCTGCCGATGGACGCGGTCATGGCGCAGATGACGGTGCTGCTGCCCGAGGTCAAGACGCTCGGCGTGCTGATCACGCCGGGGCAGGCGGAGACCCTGCTGCCTGCGGCCAAGGAGGCGGCGGCGAAGGTGGGCGTGCTGGTGAAGCCGGAGATCGTCTCGGACACGAAGCAGCTCCGCAAGGCGCTGTCGCGCATGGCCGGCGGCGTGGAGGCGCTCTGGCTCGTGCCGGACCCCGAGCTGCTCACGCCCTCCAATTTCCGCACGATCCGCGAGGCGGCGCTGCGCGCGCGGCTGCCCCTGCTGACGAGCTCCGAGACGCTGGTGCGGGCGGGCGCGCTGCTCTGCGTCACGCCGGACGCCGACGAGGTCGGGACCCAGGCGGCTCGCCTGGCCGCCACGATCCTCGACGCCCCGCCAGAGACGCCCTACCCCGCGCCCGTGCTGCCCGAGCGGCCGCGCGTCGTGCTCAACCTCGACACGCTCGACGCGCTGGAGCTGGCCTTCGACCCCGTTCAGCTCGACTTCGTGGACGAGACGGTCGAGGCCAGCGAGACGCGCTGAGGCGCGCTCAGAAGGCGATCTCCAGCCCCACCAGGACGCGCCGCTCCTCGCCCTCGAGGGCGTAGGGGTTGCTGGCCACCTCGATGGTCTCGGTGGAGCCGCTCTCGTCGTTGACGGTCACGCTGTCCATGGCGTTGACCTCATCGCGCGGGAGAGGGCGGGTATAGGAGGTGTCGAGGAGGTTTCGTACGGAGATGTCCGCGCGGACCCGACCGTCCGCCAGCCCGTCCGTGGCCACGGCCAGGTGAAGGAGGCCGTAGGGTGCGCCATCCTCGGCGCCGGCGTCCGGGCTCCACTCGGCCTGCGGGCGGCGGCCCACCACGTCGCCGAGCAAGGAGATGCGCGCCTGCGGGATGGGCTTCCAGGTGGCGCGGGCGTGGCCGATCTGGGTCGGGAAGCCGTACTGCGCGCGCCCGGTCTCCAGGTCCCGCGCCCGCACCCAGCTGTGGGCGCCCCAGAGCTGGACCCGCGCGAGGTCCAACGAGACCTCGGACTCCACGCCGAAGAGGTTGGCGCCCGCCTGGTTCTCGTACCAGGAGTCGCCGAGCGTCTCGGAGCTGCCGGTGACCTTGCCGATCTCGTCGCGGAGCTGTCCGGCGTAACCGTCCACCGACAGCCTCAACGCCCGCGAGGGGCGCGCCTGGATCTCGGCCTCGATCACGTCGATGTACTCGGGGCTCAGCGCGGGGTTGCTGGCCGTGGCGCTGTTGTGGCCGTCCTCGGTCTGGACGCGGACCAGCACCTCTCGCGCGTTCGGGGACCGGAAGGCGCGGCTGTAGCCGGCCTTCAGGCTGACCGCGCCGTCAGGCGCCAGGGTGAAGCCGGCGCGCGGGCTCACGGCGGTGTGCGGGTCGGGCATGTCGCAGAGGTTGGAGGCCTCGCGGCAGATGTAGCCCCGCTGGTCGACCCGCAGGCCGCCATAGAGCTCGAGCCACCAGGTCGGCGCCCACTGGTGCTGCCCGAAGCCGTAGATGTCCGTCATCAGGGAGCGCGGCGCCGAGAACGTCCCCGACCCGGCCAGGCCGCTCGTGCCCTCGAAGGTGAGATCCTCCACCTCGATGATGTGGTCGGCGGCCGAGCCCAGCCCAAGCACGGTGACGTGGTCCAGCCAGGGCCGCAGCTCCGCGCGCACGCCGACGCCGTAGCGCCCGGTGCGCTTCCTGGCCTCGACCATACCGATATCCCAGCTCTCCTCGCCCTCTTCGGGGGGCTCCAGCCAGGCATAGACGCCAGGGTTCTCGTGCCGCTGGGCGAAGGCCTCCGGCGTGATCCTCGCCCAGGAGCCGATGCGCAGCTCCGCGCGCGCGGCGAGGTAGTCGTCCGCGTACCGGTAGGCGAAGGTGCTGGTGTCGGAGAGCAGCGCGTCAAGCGCGTCGTCGACCTCGCTGATCAGCGCGTCGTGCCGGTAATTGACGTGATCGTAGCGGAGCGTGAGGTTGCGCAGCTCGAGCTGAAGCCCCGCGCCCAGGGCCTGCCGAGGGGCGTCGCCGATCACGTCGCGCGAGCCGTCGGGGAGGAGATCCAAACCGTCCCCGTCGGCGCGCATGGCGCGGGCGTAGACGCGGACGCCCACGGGCACGCCCTCGCCCACGCGATCGCCGAAGACCGCCGTGACCCCGCCGCGGCCCGTGGTCCCGACCTCGGTGCGGACGAAGCCGCCCTTCAGGTCGCGCGCCGTGTAGGTGACGACGTTGATGACGGCGGCGAACGCGTTGGTGCCGTAGCTCGCGGAGGCGGGGCCGCGGATGACCTCGACCTGGCGCACCGTCTGCAGGGGGACGTACTCGTCGATCCAGGCGTGGTTGTACAGACCGTCGTACCAGGGCACCCCGTCTACGAGCAGCAGGATCTTGCTGTTGTCGTCCGCCGTGACCCCGCGCACCCAGGCCAGCTTGCGCCCCTCCTCGGAGATCGCAATATAGACGCCAGGGATCGCGTGAAGCACGTCCGCCAGGCTGCGGTAGCCGCGCTCGCGCATCTCCGCCGCGGTCACGACCGTGACCACCGAGCTGGCGCGGGCCACGGTCTGCGCGTAGCGGCTGGCGACCGTCACGACCCGCTCCTCCGCCCGGATCAGCTCGGACTCGTCGGGCTCCGTGAAGGGATCGACCACCTCGGCCGCCAGCGCGGTCGAACGCGCCACAGCCCATCCCAGCACCAGCACTGCACAGCCCGCGCGCTGCACCTTCACCTCCGCGAGCGATCATCTACCACAGGAAGGGCCTCGCCTGACGCGATGGCGACGGGATCCGTTGACGCGCTCGCGTCGCCGTGGCACGTAGCTCTTCAAAGCCCGCGCTCGCTCCGGGGTCGGACCCCGGGTGAGCCCTCACGGAATCCTTCCATCTCATGACCCTTCTTCCCACCATCGGGGAAACAACCTTTCGGGCCGCCCGGCGCGCTGCCATGTGCGCTCACTTGCGCTCCCGTGCAAGCGCCCAGGGCGACCCCTGGAGCATCTCTTGGCTCACGAGATCATCGTCAACAGCACAGGGAGGGAGACCCGGGTTGCGCTGATCGAGAACGGGCGGCTCTCCGAGCTGCACGTGGACCGCGGCGACAACCGCGGCCACGTCGGGAATCTGTACCTCGGAAAGGTGGTGCGGGTCCTGCCGGGTATGCAGGCGGCCTTCGTGGACATCGGACTCGAGCGCGCAGCCTTTCTCTATGCCGGCGACATCTACCCGGAATTCCTGGACAATCCTGAGTCCGAGATGGACGAGCCCGAGGACGCCTCGCCGTCCGAGGAGCTCCCGCGGGCTACGCCCCGCATGGGCCACCCC